>CACZQT010000459.1 GCA_902783295.1 uncultured Lachnospiraceae bacterium | reverse complement strand
TGCAACCCACTTCTGCTCATATCCAAGAACATCCTCCGGCTCGGTCATTCTCATATCCATGGCCAGCCTGTACAGTTCCGGGTCCTCGAAATTTGTATACGACCAGGTGATTTTATCCTGCGTATCCCCTTCCGGCACAAAGAAGTAAACCAGCGGATCAAAAAGGACATCGAAGTTGGAGGCCAGATAAAACATATCTATATCCGTCTCACTCCGGTCATCCCAGTCATAGTACAGACGCATTAATTCGTCATAATTCATGGGCAGCAGTGTCAGCCGGATGCCCGCCTCCTCCAGATAAGGAATCCAGTTTTTTTCCAGGGATTCCGCGATGGCGTTGTTTTCCGGATACGCCAACGTCAGTTCCAACTTCAGGATACGATACCTTCCGTTTTCGTCTTCTCCCGTTTCCACTGCCTCCGCAGTCTCGGGATTCTCTACAGCTTCTGAAGTCTCTTCCGAGGTTTCATCCTCGAGAGGAATACGTTTCTCCCGTAACCCCGTTTCTTTATTTATATACCAGCCGTCTGAAGAAAGCAATCCCTCTGCGGCTTTTACATCCAAAGAATATGGATTCAAGCCATCCAGGCTCAGTTCCTGCCAGGCCAGAAGCCTGGCTTCATAATCCGCCTTTGCTTCTTCGTCGTTCTCATCCTCGGGCGGATCGATCGGCGGAGCAATGGTGCCGTTTACCAGTCCGACCATCCACTGGCCGATCCCGTAAAAGCCATCGGTTCTCAGCCCGAAGCCGCCTGTATAATCGCTGACAACTGCGTCCCTGTCCATGCAGTACGCCATGGCCTGCCGGACAGCATCGGTCAGTTCCTCCCGTTCACAGCAAAAGCTCACATAGCTTAATCCGTTTCGCGGATAGTTCGACCAGTTGAACTCGCCGTACCTCTCCCGGTCCTGGACCAGCATGATTCCCTGCTGAATGGTGTCTGCCTTTGTCACCTTGTTGACAAGATCGATCTCCCCCCGGTCCAGCAGGTCTACAGCTGTATTGTCGTCCACATAAAACACGGTCAGTGTTTCAATAAACGGAGCCGCTTCGTCCAGAACGGCTACCCGTTCCGTCTGCAGCTCTGTTTCTGAATCAGGTGTGTTCCCGCTGCTCGTTTCGGCCTCCGTGCCTGCTTCCGCCTCCGTCTCTTCCGGCTCCCCTTCTGCTGCTTCAGGCTGCTTTTCAACGAACCGGCGATAGGCAGCATACTCCTTGTAATAAGGATTTCTTTCCAGCCTGGCCGTCTCCCCGTCCCAGGATGCCATCATATAGGGGCCGGAAACCACAGATGGATGGTTCATATAGCCCGTTTCCGGGTCAAAGATCGTTTTCTCAAGAAGCTCAGCGGTATACAGCGGTGCGTCCGGTATCCCGTCTTCATCCGCATCTTCCACCTCGTTGGCCAGATACACGCCTTCCCCGTCATCCCGGACTACTACACCCGGAGCCAGCACTGAAATGGGGTATGGAATGCAGCTGAGCAGTCCCAGCTCGTAGAAAAACGGCAGATATTCATGGCGGACGGTAATCATCAGCGTGTCATCTGCCAGCACCCGTACACCGGCGAGAGCCGTCACTTCCTCGTTTTCCTCGTCCAGATACTCAGCACAGCCAAGCAGGTAACCTTTATCCGCCGGGATGCCTCCCAGTTCCGCTACCTGCGGCGAAATCTCAAACAGAATGGAAAAAGCATAGTCCCAGGCAGTAATCCGGGTTCCGTCCGAATAGAACAGGTCCGAAGCCAGAGAGAGGATATACCTTCTGTCCCCTGCCTGGTTTTCCATCACAGAAAGATTGCTCACCACAGAGGGATCCGTTTCGAAAGCCCCCAGTTCTCCATCCCAGTGGACCAGATCGTAGGCATGGAGCAGAATCCGCATGTCGATATCTGTGGTCCTACGCCCCCACAGACCCGTAAAGAAACGGCCGTCCATGGGTGTCGTTACACCGACCCGCAGATGAGTCCTGTTTTCTTCTGTATCATCCACAAGGAGCTCTGCAGCGATTTCCGAAGGAATTTCAGCCGTCTCTTCCGTACTTTCCGATACCGGTTCGGACGGATCTGCAGACTGTGCCTTCAGCGAAGCATCTCCCGGTGTGCCGAAAAACAGGGCTGCTGCCAGAAGAAATATTGTCAGTTTGTTTTTCTTTAACCGATTCTTTATCATATGCCGCGTTATCCCGTTTTCTTAATCCCAGCAGTCGCCGGTATTGATATAAACAGTTCCAAGACCCAGAGGGGTTCTGAATTCATCAATGATCACATATTCATCCGGCGCAGCGCTGCCGTATTCCACAGGAAGTACCGGTGTGTAGAATACGGTAATCACCGTATCTTCCGTAATCGTTCCGGAGACATTCGGCCGCAGCACGGTGTAGCCTTCCACTTCCGGCGAATTCACGGAATACTGGCTTCCGGGATCCATTTCACCGGTAAAGCTGGGTGCCAGCAGATCTCCATCCAGGCTGACATAATTGATTGTCAGGCTGACAGGTTCTTCCTCAGGCTCCGGTTCCTCCGGAGGAATGATCAGGACATCCCGCCCCGGTTCAACAGGTTCAGCCGGTTCTTCCGGCGCCGGTGTTACGGTCAGAGTACCGATCTGTTCCATAATGATATAGTTGGAGGCATCTGCATTGTCCCAGGAAATCTCATACGTGTTGCCGGTCGAGCCGACTTCTGTAATCGATCCGGTAGTATGCACCGTTACACTTTCTCCCCGGGCCAGGCC
>CACZQT010000458.1 GCA_902783295.1 uncultured Lachnospiraceae bacterium | reverse complement strand
CCGACTTCCTGACGAATTTCTTCCCGGGGTCCAGGCGCCTGATGGAACTGGCGGATTCCATTACCGAGCTGAAAACCGTATGCTCCTGTGGAGCCAAAGCGACTGTGAACGCCCGCATTGATGCAAAAGGAAAGGTCGTGACCAAAGGGGCGCAGTTCCTGCTGGGCGGCAATGACGCGTATGTGGCGATGTGCCATTCCTGCTGGCGCAAGAAGATCCGGGAACAGGGAGAATAAGAAGGCCAGGGTCAGTGGTGAATGACAGCCCGGGAAGTGGAAGAATAAGAAGGGCGAGGGTCCGCGATGAATAAGGAAGAAAAGACAGCGGAAGAAACGGAATCCGGCGGAAGCGGTGACGAAAAACGGGCAAGAGGCATGTCCATCCGCTTTAAATATACCCTTCTGGTAACCGGTATTCTGGCGTTTGTAATTCTGGCGGTATATCTGCTGGTAAGGGCCGGTCTGGAACCGTATACGATTTCCCGCAAGCGCTCCCAGATCCGCAGCCAGATTGCTCTGATCGCCGGCAGCGCAGAGCAGGGGTTTCCGGAAAAGTCCCTGGTAGAACTGGAAAAATCCATCCGTGGAACCAGCGTGGAAACCGTGGTAATCGACAACCTTCAGGATATGCCATACCTGGTGTACGCAACCAACATCACGCATTCCCAGAGAATGAACTTTCTGAAAGCCGCTTTTGATTCAGGGGACGGCCTGGAGGATCTGGAAGTATATGAAAAAACAGCGGATTATCTGATCTGCCGGGGATACAATACCCGGATGGGGAACGATGAGATTGACTGCGTAGGATACGTCGGGGACAATGTGTTTTATTTTATGGCCATGCCCATGGAAGGGATCCACGACAGTGTAGCTCTGGTCAGCCGCTTTCTTCTGGCGGTTGGCCTGGCCGCTATTCTGGTCGGAAGTATCCTGATGTACCTCGTAACCAGTTCCCTGACCCGGCCGATTCTGAGGCTTTCTGAAATATCTGACCGGATGGCAAAACTGCAGTTCAACGTACGCTATGAAGGAGAGGAAACCGATGAAATCGGGATTCTGGGGGCTAACATAAATCACCTGTCCCACAGTCTGGACGTAGCGGTGGGGGATCTGCAGGCTGCCAACCGCCAGCTGGAAGCGGATCTGAAAGAAAAAGAGGAACTGGATGCGCGCCGCAGGCAGTTTCTCTCGAATGTTTCACATGAACTGAAGACACCGATTGCGTTGATCCAGGGATATGCGGAGGGATTGACGGAAGGGGTTTCAGAGGATCCGGAAAGCCGGGCCTTTTACTGTGAAGTAATCGCAGATGAAGCCCGGAAGATGAATCTGATTGTGAAAAGACTTCTGAATCTGACGGAGATCGAATCAGGGCAGCTCAGAATGGAACCGGAACTGTTTAATCTGGCGGAGCTGGTACGGGATGTGGCAGAATCTACCAGGATGCTGGCCGGGGAGAAGAACGTGGAGCTGAAAACTGACCTGCCGGAAAATCTGCCTGTGATGGCGGATCCGTTTATGATGGAAAGTGTGATCCAGAACTACCTGAGCAATGCCTGGCATTATGTAAGTGATCCCGGGCGCGTGGAGATTACGGCCGGGAACAGTGCCGGGAAAATAACGGTAACGGTATTTAATACAGGGGAATGCATTCCGGAGGAGGACCTGCCTCACATCTGGGACCAGTTTTATAAAGTGGACAAGGCAAGGACCCGAAGTTACGGAGGCAGCGGAATCGGACTGTCGCTGGTAAAAGCCATCATGCACGCGCACGGCAGTGCCTGCGGAGTGCAGAACCGGGAAGACGGTGTGGCATTCTGGTTCGAACTGCCCCAGGCTACAGCTCTTCTGCAGGAATCTGATGGCGGCGGAAAAACAGTCGAATAATCCTGTCCCATTCCTTCTCCAGAGAGCGGTCCAGGGAGAAGCTTTTCAGGGAGCAGCCGGTAACGGCCGTCAGGTTTTTTCCGTCAAAGCGAAGGTTCAGGAGCAGCCCGCCGACATCCTCGGCAGCGACGCCCAGTCCTGAAGCGGACAGAGTTTTCTTCATGTTTTCTTCGCTGAGACGCAGGGTGATATGGAAGGAATGGGGGAGTTCCCTGCCTTTCAGAACCTGGAAGGCAAGTGGGCGGACCGAATCCCAGCCGGCGTACTGCCGCTCTTTTTCGGGTACGGTTAAATACCCGTCCATGGAAATCGTGTAGCGGGTCTGAAATTCCGCTTCCTCCAGACAAAAGCTGTCGAAGGTATCCTGAAGAAAAAGCTGCGAAGTGAAGTCTTTGATGTCCAGTATCTGCAGTGCAATCATGGTATCCTCTTTTGCGTTGCCTGCACGGCGCAGGATTGTCCACAGCACCGTGACGGATGAAACAGCCTCT
>CACZQT010000457.1 GCA_902783295.1 uncultured Lachnospiraceae bacterium | reverse complement strand
GTCCGGGAAACGGAAACCCGCCGTATCGCGCGGATGATTCCCGGCGCGAAACTGTACATCCTGAAAGGAGAAGGACATGGCTCCTATATAGTTCATAAAGAAAGAATTGGGAAAATCATCATGAAATTCGCAGGAAAAGGAACTGTAAAAAAGGCTAGCTTTTGAGCGTAAAATCATGTAAAATGAACTTCGTGCTGTGCGGAAACTGTTGGTGTGGATTTCCGCCAGAGGGAAAGGCAAAGACTTATGATTGGAAACAAAATAGTAACATTTGTCAGAGAATTTGTTCCTTATGTGCTCATTCTGGGGATAGTGATCCTGATCCGGGTGTTTATCCTGATCAATGCCAGCATTCCCAGCGGTTCCATGACGAACACGATTCCGTATCCTTCCCGGGTGATGGGTTTAAAGACAGCTTACTGGTTCTCTGAGCCGGAGAGAGGAGATATCGTCGTATTCTGGGCGCCGGATACGCCGGATACCCGTTACGTAAAGCGTGTGATCGGGGTAGAAGGAGATACTGTCCAGATCGACGACGGCGTGGTATTCCTGAATGGTGAGAAGCTGGAGGAACCCTATATCCGTGAAAAGATGCGCTCAGAGGACTTCGGCCCGGTAACAGTTCCGGAGAACAGCTATTTCTGTATGGGTGACAACAGGAACGGGTCCTGGGATGCCCGTTACTGGACAAATACCTGGGTTACGAACGATATGCTGATCGGCAAGGTTTATTTCCTGTACTGGCCGCTGAACCAGATCCGCTGGCTGGACGGTACAGATGGAGACACCTTCAGTTCCTTTAAGTAAAAGCCTGTGGGACAGGAGGGCAGATCATGAGAAAAACATATGTTACCAGAGTTCCGGACCAGCATGGTATTTTCCTGAAGGTCAGCCGGATTATCGATGACTGCGGAGGCCGGATGGTACGGGTCAATTATAACCGTGCTGTGGACGCGCATACTCTTTTTCTTGAAATCGATGCTGAACCGGAGCACCATGAAAGGATCAGTCAGGTTTTTCTGGAGAACGGGTATATGCACAGCACGGCGAACCAGCCCCGTATTCTGATGCTCAGTCTGAAAATCCTCGGTGAAACGGGAAAGCTTACAAAAGCACTGGAGGTGATGAGCCATTATCCGATCAACATCTCCTATATCAGTTCCCAGGTGGAAGGGGAGTCACATGTCCAGAACCTGAAACTCGGTATCCTGATCGAAAATACAGTGGAAATCAGCGGTATGCTGGAAGAAGTTTCCCAGATCTGCGAGACAAGTATTCTGAACTACGAAGTGACCGACCGTCTGCTGGATGCAACGGTTTTCTATGTCAGCTTTACCAATGAAATGAGGGATATCCTGCACCTCTCTGACCATGATGCCAACTGTGTGCTGATCCGCTCCAACAAGCTGATGCAGGTTCTGGATGAGCAGAAAAAGTCTCCGCTGCAGACGTTTGATTATATCCGCCGGTTTGCGAAGTTTGTACAGGACCACAAAGGAAAAGATTTTGATGTAAAGGTCTCGTCCAGAAAGCTGGCGGAAGACCTTACACTCACGACTCTGGAACCTCCCTGCGGCAGCAATACCTTTGTGCTGGAACATGGAGAGGAGATGCTGTTCGTCGACGGCGGATATGGCTGTTTTCTGAAAGAAATGGAAGATCTGCTGGAGAAACAGTTCCCGGATTTCAGAACCCGCAAAAAAGAAGCCATCATTACACATATCGATATGGACCATACCGGACTGGTCCCTCTGTTTGGTACGGTGTATATGAGCAGGAATTCGCTGGAAGACCTGAAAATGGAAGAAAAGGGATGCAAAGGGTTCCGGGAACAGAACCCTCGCCACAATCCATATTTTGGCATCAGCGAACTC
The DNA here is from genome assembly GCA_902783295.1 of uncultured Lachnospiraceae bacterium. Classification (GTDB taxonomy): domain Bacteria; phylum Bacillota; class Clostridia; order Lachnospirales; family Lachnospiraceae; genus UBA3305. The sequence continues at coordinate 2,271 of CACZQT010000457.1, read as the reverse complement.
ATTACAGGCTATGTGCCTCCGAAAACAGATACCTTCGTAGCTGTGGGGGAAAGAGAAGGAGAGGAACTGCTCTGTCCCATCGGCTCCATCCACTTTGGCGGCAGGAAGCTGGACTTCTACGAAGGCCTCGGAGGACATGTCAAAGGGGAAGTTGTGGTGGTCTGTGAAGAGCTGAAATTCCTGTTCAGCGGGGATATTTTCGTAAATGTAAAGGGTATCTCTGCAGAGCAGAAAGAGTTCAACCGTCTGGCACCTTTCCTGCTGACAGGTGTAGACGAAGATCCCGCCCTTTCCAGAAAGGAGCGAGAGGAGCTGCTGGCTAAATTCCACGGTTATCTGTACTGCCCCGGACACGGTCCGGTGATAGATATGCCGTAAAACAAATGTGAATGACCACGAAATAATACATACGGTATTGTTTGTACCGAGAATGAAAGGACAAAAAAGCTCCCTCTCAGAGGGAGCAGGAAGATGTCAGCGAAACTGACTGAAAGAGTGCCTTTTTTAAAGACAGCAGAACTGAATGAAGGATTTCCTGATCCTGTGAGCAGCCCGCTTACAGGATTCTTTTGTTATAAACAGCGATTGACAGGCTCCGGGAAATCAGGAACAGAACCAGGGCTGCTGCAGGCATCAGAATGCGGAAGGGCAGGGCGATGAAGAAGGTTTGCTGCAGGAAACTGGTATCCATACCGACGGCGAAAATGGTAAAGACAGCGCACAGAGTACCGACGATAATCAGATAGGCAACCCGCCCTTTTTCGCTGCCCAGTTTGAACATCAGGGGCAGGGTGATTGCCGGCGTCAGAAAAGCCAGAGTGGCGGAGACGGATATCAGAGAAAGGATGTCATTCCAGAGGAAATCCTGCCTGACAAGCATACGTGCGGAGAAAAGTACGAAATACAGAAGGATCAGAGCAGCGTTCATCAGAATGCCGATCAGATATTTTATGGTCACATAATCCGCTCTGGTGACAGGCAGGATCTCGCAGGTGATATTCCATTTTTCCCGTTCGTCATAGGAGAGCAGAGTGATGGGAAACATGCCGATCAGCATGGCGGGATAGAGCAGGAAAAACAGATTCTGACTCGTGTTCAGAAGCCCTACGCCCAGGAAAATAACCATCATCAGGAGATAGGAACGACCATAGCTTTTCACCATATAGACTTCTTTTAACAATAACCCTTTCATGGGATACCTCCATTGTTGGTATACACGTAACAATTCTTTTTGGAATAACAGTTACAGTAATAGATTCGGCAGCGGTCCGGAAACTTTACCTGATTTCCGGTATAAGCTTTTTATCCTATGTCGCTTCCTTTGATCATGATGATGAACAGATTTTCCAGATCGATGGGCTGCAGGGAAGCAGCGTATGAGGCCGGCAGTGTATCACGGCGGACCAGCACTTCCGAACTGTAATTGCCTTTTCGCACACGAAGGATGAGATCCTGTGGAAGGGAGGACAGTTCTTCAGGCGATACATGCAGGATGCCGTATTCCTCCATGAGGCGGTCCTTTTCTTCACAGAGGAGGAGCTTTCCTTTATGCAGAAAGGCGATGTAGTCGCAGACCTTTTCCAGATCGCTGACAATGTGGGAAGAGAGCAGCACCGAGTGATCCGGGTCCCTGGTAAAATCCAGGAGGATATCCAGGATGTCATCACGGACTACCGGATCGAGCCCGCTGGTAGCTTCATCCAGTACCAGCAGTTTTGCGTGGTGGGAAAGGGCAGCTGCCAGCCCCAGCTTCATTTTCATCCCGCGGGAATAATCTTTAAATGGTTTGTCCATTGGGAGGGAAAACTGCCGCAGCAGTTCGTCGAAGCGGGCATTATCCCAGTTGGAGAAGATTCCTTCCATCACTTTTGCAGTCTGACGGGCGGTAAGGAACTGGGGAAAACCGACCTCATCCAGTACCACACCGATGTCTTCCCGAAGCCTTTCGGGGCGTTCACGGCTGTCCTTTCCAAGAACGGTAATTTTTCCCTCATCACACTGGATCATGTTCAGAATCAGCTGGATAGTAGTGCTTTTTCCTGCCCCGTTTTCACCGACCAGCCCCAGAATGCAGCCGGAAGGCAGCACCAGGTTCAGATGGTCCAGAATAAATTCATTGCGCTGCTTGGTCAATTCCTGTATTACAATAGCGTTATTTCCGGTTGCTTCCATTCGTCTGATTCCCCTTTCTGCTTGAATATCTGATAAATAGTGATTCGATTTTCAGGGTTATTCTGTTTCTTCCGGTTCTTCCCAGATCAGCTCGAACAT
>CACZQT010000456.1 GCA_902783295.1 uncultured Lachnospiraceae bacterium | reverse complement strand
GTGCTGCAGATCTGGCACCTGTATGTGATCAACTTCCTGCTCAGTCTCATGAACGCCTTCCAGGAGCCGGCCTCCTTTGTCGCTGTCAGCCTGCTGGTTCCGAAGGAGCACTATGCCCGGGCCGGCGGTCTGCAGGGGTTCAGCGGAGCTGCCGTATCCATTCTGGCTCCGGCGCTGGGTGCGCTGCTGCTGGCCTGCGGCGGACTGGAGCTGGTGTTGATTGCTGACCTGTCGACTTTTGCCGTCGCTTTCCTGGTCCTGTTATTCCTGATCCGGATTCCCGAAGGGAAACAACAGGCAACGGAAAATGAACCGTTCTCAAAAACATGCCTGGCGGGAATCCGTTATCTGAAGGACCATACAGCAATCCTGCGGATCACCCTGTTCCTGGCGGTGATCAATTTCCTGGCGCAATTGGGTAACGACGGAATGCTTTCTCCGTTCATCCTTGGCCGGACAGGCAATAACCAGTCTGTGCTGGGCTTGGTGGAAAGCTTTACGGCCCTGGGAGTGCTGGCAGGGAGCCTGCTGGCAACACTGATGAAACCGGCAAAGAAAAGAACCCGGCTGATTTTCATTGCCACCGGCTTTGTCTTTGCCGGAAACATTTTCCAGAGCCTGACATCCCGCCCATGGCTGTGGTGCGCCGCAACGTTCGGAAGCTATTTGATGGCTGCTGTGATGAACGTGAACCTGGATACGTTGATGCGGGAGAAGGTTCCGATGGAGATACAGGGACGGGTGTTTTCCGCCAAGAGTACCCTGCAGAATTTCACGATTCCGCCTGCTCTTCTGCTGGGCGGATTGCTGGCAGACACGGTATTTGAACCGTTTATGACGACAGATTCCCCGGTACAGCAGGTACTATCCGGATTCTTTGGGACAGGAAAAGGGGCCGGCATCGGGCTAATGTTCTTTATCATCGGGATTGCCGGGATGCTGATCAGTTTTACCCGGTTGAAGAAACCGGTCTACAGGGAACTGGAACAGACAGAAACAGAAACTGTACAGACGGCTGACGAAGATGGAGGAAAAGATCATGAACAGCAATAGACACGAGTCGGCGGGTTTGATAGAATAATGACTTCAAAGGAAACGGAGACGATTGCTGCCCGGGACATCCCCACTCTTACGCCCCGTAAATCCTATATTCAGAGGGCTTCTGCTTTAGCGTTTCCGCCAGTTCCGACAGCGAGGACGGCAGGGCGTCGGGAATCAGCTCCAGGCATACAATGGCTTTCAGACACCACTGGGCTGTAAAATTTGTAGTAATCCAGGGGATTTCAAGAAGAGGGATTCCATCTGCGCCCCGGTCATAAGCCACTGCATGGAATCCTTCCGGCTGATCGGGAGCATACAGCAGGCTCAGCAACCGGATCCAGATATTCCGGGCCATAGACTTGTCTCCGGCGATTCGCGCAGCCCAGGCCTGCATCTCTGCTGAATAAACGGGGCTCTGGAACGTTCGGCCTTCAAGCAGTCCCCCGGATTCCTTCATTCTTTCTTCCGGAGAAAGATAGAAATATCGGCCATTCCTGGCCACCATCCTGTCCAGGACAGGGGCAGGCAGCGTGTACGCGGCTTCCAGCCAGACCTCTGTTTCTCCCATGCAGGCCTGCAGATGCATACTCTGCGGCTCAGCGGATTCTCCCAGATAACGCAGATGACCGCTCTCCGGATCAAAGCCAAACTCCGGTCCCGAGGTCAGCTGCAGGGGCGCCTGCTCCAGATCCGCAAGTCCGGCATCTATCTTTGCTTTCCATACGGGATCCAGGGTGCGTTCCCACGCGGTCATCCAATTGGATACCAGAGCGGCCCAGTCCGGGCCGGTGCGCAGGGTGATTCCCTGTCCGGACCGGGTAAACCACGGCATGGCGCCAAGGGACTCCGCTGCCGCCAGGCTGTCTTCCATGCAGTCGCCGATGCGCCGGTTTCCTGTCAGGTAATAGAGCGGCCGATGGTGTCCGGCCATGGAAATCCTGGGCTCTTTGCAGGGACAGCCCCAATGACGCACATTATGCCGGGAGCCCAGGCCTTTCATGGGACCGAAGTGATACATATCCACGTCTGCCGCATGACGGGAAAGGGCTTCCGCCATGCAGAAAACCTCTTCGCTTCCTGTGCGCAGGAACTGAAGCCAGAGCCAGTAGGTCGGCGCCAGTTCTGTGTTATCCCAGGCATATCCGCCTACATCATAGCGCCACTGATGGCGGCAGGCTTCGTAGGTATGCATGAAATCCCCATAATTGAACAGACCATACCAGGATCTGGCATCTGTTTCATTCCGATAGAAGG
>CACZQT010000455.1 GCA_902783295.1 uncultured Lachnospiraceae bacterium | reverse complement strand
TCCAGGGCGTCGGACACCTGTTTCTGCGTTTTGTTGTCCAGGGCGCTGGTGGCTTCGTCAAAGATCAGGATACTGGGTTTGGGGGCGATGGCCCGGGCGATCATCAGCCGCTGCTTCTGTCCCCCGGAGATGCCTCCCTGGCCTTCGGAAATCACCGTCTGCATGCCCATGGGCATTTCACGGATGTCCTGGGCGATGCCTGCCGTTTCCGCCGCTTCCCAGGCTGCGTCCAGGGAGAGGTCAGGGGCGGCGATGGTGATGTTGGAGAAAATATCTCCCTGGAACAGCTGGCCATTCTGGATCACTACACCGATGTGCTTGCGAAGACTCCGGGGATCGATGCTGCTGAGATCATGACGGTCATAGAACACCCCGCCCTTCTCCGGCTTTTCAAAGCCCAGCAGCAGACGGACCAGGGTGGATTTTCCGCAGCCTGTGCGTCCCACGATCGCCACATATTCTCCGGCCCGGATGTTTAAGGAAAGGTCATTCAGGACATATGGCGCGTCTTCCTCATAGCGGAAGGAAACGTGATTCATTTCGATGTGGCCGGTCACGTGATCAACGGGGTGCTTTTCTGAGGACACTTCGGGCTCCGCCTTCAGAATAGGCTCCGCCATTTCCAATACCGGCTTGATGGACGCTGCCGAAACAGCAATCCCCGCGAGCGCGGTGAATGCGCCCATCACCCTGCCATAGGCTGCATTGAAGGCGTAATACTGGCTCTGGCTGACACCGGTTTTTACGGCCAGATAGTACAGCGCGATGGCGCCGATCAGAGAAATGGCGGTGGTAATGACGGTATTGATTTTCAGAAACATGGGCGGATTGTAATTCAGCCGGGCTCCTTTGGCGTACAGCTGGCCCCAGCGGGCAAACACCCGTTTTTCGGAGCCGGACAAACGGATTTTCTGGATGCCGTTCATGACGGCGTAGCTCATGCCCGATTCTTCGGCTTCCAGTTTCATACGCTTTCGGGAAATGCCGATCTGGAGAAAGGAAACGGCCAGGCTCATGGCTACAGTGCTCAGAATGATGATGAGCGAAGGCCATACCAGCGCGGGGGCAAATTGAAAGATCTGCGCGATATACATCAGGGACATCAGGCTGCTCAGGCCGATGGACAGTATATTTTCCAGGATCATGCTGCACAGGGAATTGACGCTGTTTGCCCGGCTGGACAGTTCACCGGAAGAATACTTCCGGAAAAAGCTTGCCGGCAGAGAAAGAATGCGCATCATGACAGATGCCTGCACCGCCTGGGAGGTTTTGGTGTTGATTCTTTGCATCAGGAGATTCCGCACCAGGTTGATCAGCTGTGCCGAGAAGGCGCTGGTCAGCAGGAACACGCCCAGTCCGAGCATCAGCTTTATATTGTGGTTTTGCAGGATTTTTCCTGTCACCAGGTTGTACACCCGAGGCTCGATCATGCCTACCAGCTGGGCTGCCAGCGTAGCCAGCAGGATGACCAGCAGGTCGCCGTGCGTTATGCTGTTTTTCATATACAGCAGCAAATCGGGAATGCCCAGCTTCTTCATGGGCAGGGGCTGATAGAAGCAGATGGCGTCCCGGGAGAACTGCACGGCGTTTTTCCGGGTAACGCGGGTCTTCTTTCCCGTGGCGGGATCCCGATAGAAATATCCGAAAACCGTTCCGGGAAGCAAGGCCACGGTGGTGCCTTTTTCCTTCATATAGCACAGCATGGGGCCGTAGGCGTCGTTCTGCCAGCCCCCGTCCAGTTCCACATGCCGGATCATCAGTCCTGTGGGCCGCAGCACATATTCCAGCTGATCGTTTACATCCATGATGTTTTCCGGAATCTCGACCGGCTTCTGATGATAGAATTTCAGAACTTCGCCGATGGCTTCCCTGGCGATCAGCCGCTGATCATCCAGACGGTCCGCATCCCATTTGTCCATGACCGCGCTGGCCATGCGGAAAAAGGAGTCTTCCAGTACGTTCTGATCATTTTCCGCTCTTTGCCTGATTTGATCTGTAAACCAACCCATACGGGAATCCTCCTTTCTTATTCGTTTGTTACCAGCTCGGTATATGCGCCGCCCCTGGCAAACAGTTCTTCATGGGTGCCCCGCTCCACGATCCTGCCCTTGTCCAGCACGATGATTTCATCGCAGTCCCGGATGGTGCTCAGGCGATGTGCTACCACGATGCAGGAAATGCCCCGGTCTTTCACGGCTTTTACCAGATCGTATTCCGTTTTGGCGTCCAGGGCGCTGGTGGCCTCGTCCAGAATGATCAGGGAAGGATCCTGGGCCAGCACCCGGGCAATTTCGATTCGCTGCCGCTGGCCGCCGGATAAATCCCGGCCGTTTTCGATCAGCCTGGCCTGATATCCGCCGGGACGCTGCATAATATCCTCGTGAATCTGAGCGTCCCGGGCCGCTAAAACTACTTCAAACTCCTCGATGGTGCTGTCCCACATACGGATGTTGTTGGCGATGGTATCCTCAAAAAGCACGATATCCTGATCCACCATAGCCACACTGCCGGTAAAAATGTTCCGCGGAATCTGACTGATGGGTTTTCCGTCAAAGAGGATTTCACCTTCCCAGGCCTGGTACAGGCCGGTGATCAGCTTGCTGACGGTGGATTTGCCGCAGCCGCTGGCCCCCACGATGGCAACGCGCTGGCCCTGCTTTACATGCATGGAAAAATCGGAAACCGTAGGACTGCCCAGGCGGGAATAGCCGAAAGTGACGTGTTTTAATTCCACGTCGCCGCTGAGCTTTTCGCATTCTTCCTTTTTTCTGTCCGTTCCGTATTGCAGCGCCGGATCGTCAGGATATTCCATCACATCTTCCACCCGCTCCATATCGGTGCGCATTTCCTGGATGGTCTGGCCAGCCTGCATAAGGGTGGCCGCCGGATTCATAAAGGAGGAAAGCAGCCCCTGGAAGGTGACGATCATGCCCATCGTAAACTGGCCCGACATGGCCAGACTCACACCCAAAAACAGGACAAGATAATTGCAGGCGGTGCTGATGAACTGCGGGATGAGCCCAACCCGGGCATTCAGGGTGGCGAACTTTACCTGCTGGGTGTTCACAGACGCCTGATAGCCGCTCCATTTGCGGAAAAAGCCGCCCTCCGCGCCGGAGGATTTGATGGTTTCCGCCATGCTGATGCCGGCAAGCGTTGTGGAGGCCAGCTTGCCCGAATCCCGCATTTCCACTCTCATCAGATTGATCCGCTTGTTGGAAAGATACCGGGCCACGATGAGATTGATGACCAGGGACGCAATGCCCACCATCGTCAGCACGACGCTGTAGCGCAGCATGACCACCAGGTAAAAGACCATCATGATGGTATTGAGCACCAGCGGAGCCACGGTGTTTACCAGGGTTCCGGCAATCGAGGCGTTGGTGCCCTGCCGCATCAGGATGTCCCCGGCCATACGCTGGGAAAAGAATTCCATAGGCAGTCTCAGCACCTTCCACATGAAGGAGGCGCTGCCCTCGATTGCCATCTTCCCGTTGATTTTCAGGTTATAGATGGCCTGCGCCCATTGCACAATAATCTGGAACACGGCCAGCACGATCATGGCGATGATAAAGGGATGCAGCCATTCCGGAGCCTGTCCGGTCAGCAGCCGGTCAAAGAAAATGCGGGACATGACGGGGTTGATGATTCCGAACAGATAGGAGATCACGGACGTCAGTACGATAAAAACCACGGCAGGAGCCGCACCCTTCAGCCGCTTACGGGCAAAGGCGATGGTGCTTTTGCGTTTCCCGGAAGGGGTGAAGTCCTGCCCGGGCATGAAGGTCAGCACCAGGCCGGTGAAGGACTCATCAAACTCCTCCATGGAGATTTCCACCGTGCCCCGGGCCGGGTCGTTAAGGACGGCCTTATTTCCCTTAAAGCCGTTCAGCACCACAAAATGATTGAAATTCCAATGAATGATGCAGGGAAAGGAACCCTCTTTTTTCAGTACGTCCACTTCCGTCCGGTAGCCGTGCACTTCCAGGCCGTAGTGCATACCTGCCAGATACAGATTTTTCATGTTGGAGCCGTCCCGGCTGACGCCGCAATCCAAACGCACCTGCTCCAGGGGGATCCATTTCTGATAATAAGCCAGGATCATGGCCAGGGATGCCGCGCCGCATTCCAGCGCCTCCATCTGCATGATCACCGGCACTTTAGCGACCCCGGTTTTCAGGGGCTGCTTTACTTTCTTTTCCGCCATATCGAACCCCCGTCAATTCCACAGAAAGCTGATGGGTGTGGTGGATTCCAGCACAAGCACCCCGTCATAAATCCCGTCAGGGAGGTAGAAATTGGGATTCTCCATTTCAAAGAT
>CACZQT010000454.1 GCA_902783295.1 uncultured Lachnospiraceae bacterium | reverse complement strand
GGCAACGCCGGACAGGGAAGAGCCGGAAGAAACGCCTGCGTTCCGCAGCGCTTTATTGGCCTGCTCGGTGAACGCTTCTTCCACTGCAGTCTCAATCGTTCTCTCCAGCGGTGTCTGATCCTTCAGAATTCCGCGGACAACAGGCTGCAGAGGAGTCACCAGAGCGATCGACAGGATGATGGACGCTACAGAGAATACCATGGCCAGAAAACCGCGGAAATAACCCCGCAGAGCAGGCAGGATCAGGACAGCAGCTGTAATGATCAGGAGTATGGTGGTTGTATCCATGAAGAAGTCCCTCCGGATCAGGTAAAGTTGCGGTCTCTGAGAATCAGGAAACCGTCTTTATTATATTTTGCGCCGAACATTCTGCGGATCGACGGACGGGATGCATTTTCAGCGGCATCCTCAATCACATCCTCCACTTCACCAGCCAGGAGCTTTCCGCCTTCCTGACGGATCAGATCGATTTCATCCTCCAGGGCGTCAAATCCGGATTCATCTATGACGCACTGTATCGTGCGGGCAAAATAATCTGCATAGCGCAGGAAATCCGCCCGGGACAGTTCCTGTCTGGGGTCCATGCGGTCGAAATTCAGCGGCTTCACTTTTTTGGCACTGCGCTGTCTCTCAGAAGACGCCGGTTCTGTTTCCGCTGCAGGGGCTTTCGGTTTCCGCCCGGCCGGTCCGGCTCCTTCCACCAGGGAAGTCGTGGACAGCAGCTGTGCCGTCAGCCGTTCTTTCAGTTCATTCATGCCTCCGGCTTCTTCCATCAGCACAAATACCTTGTTCGTATCAAGCCGTTCAATCACGCGGAGAACTTCCTGAAGCAGTTCATTGCTGAGTGCCCCGGCTTTGTCAATAATCAGGTCCTTGCTTTCCAGCTGTGAAAGGGATTTAATCAGTCCGCGGCGGTTCAGTTTCTCCCCGGTGATCTTGGCAATCGGTCCTACCTCGCGGCCTCTGGCCTGGTAATAAGCCTCCAGAGCATCTACTGCCCGGTTTACACCTTCTTCACCTGTAGCTTCCACAAACAGGCAGCGTTCCATTTCTTTGCTCTCCAGCGGGCTTCTGGTCTGTTCGCGGCGTCCGGCGTTCTGCTCCCAGGCGGCCCGGGCTGTTTCATCAAAGGAAATTTCAGGAAGCACACCGGAATCATCTGCCAGAGGCATCGGCTGCTGCGTCTCCTGTCTGCGTGTCTTCGGTGTCCTGGCTTCCTCTTCGCCGAGAATTTCATCCAGGCTGTCCGGAGCAATCGGAGCACCGCTTCTTTCCATATCTTCTTCAGGCAGCCGCCCGGCCGGTTTTCTTCTCTCCGGCTTTACGGGTCTTTCCGCCTGCGCTCTGGCTCTGCTGTTCTCTTCCGCGGAGGCATCCTTCTCTCTGCGGCGTCTCCTGGGAAGAGTGAATTCCTGTGTTTCCCCCATGGACTCTGGCGGGGGAACGGTCGCATTGCCCAGTGTCCGGCGAAGGAGATTTTTCAGGTTCCTGGTAATCGCCATTTCTTCCCGGGTTCTGGGCTGTTTTTCTTCGGCGTATTCTCCGTCCTCTTTCAGGGACTCTGCTTCCAGAGCAGCATTAATGGCTTCCTCCAGCTCCATGGGATCCGCATCCTTAGGAGGAATCGCCGGTTCCGGCAGAGCGCCGCCGGTCTGACGGCCTTTTCCGAGCTTCCGCAGATCGGGCATCTTCGGCATCTGGAAAGCCGTTTTGCCGCCTTTGGCAGGATCCTTCTGTGGTTTTTTCGGAGCTTCTTCCGGCTCCTCTGCTTCAATATCCCCTTCCGGGATCTCAGGCATCGTCAGCTGCGGAATCTTCCTGTCGGGCTTCGCGGCCTTTGCCGGAGCCGGTTCTTCAGCCCTGGCAGGTTTCACCGGTTCTTTGACGGCCGGTTCTTTCGCCGCAGTGGGTTCCTCCGGATCTTTTGCAGCCGGTTTTTCCGCTTTAGTGGGTTTTGCTTCCTTATTTACAGCTGTTTTTTCCGCTTTGGTGGGTTTTGTTTCCTTCTTGACAGCTGTTTTTTCCGCTTTGACAGGCTTTGCCTCTTCCTTTACGACAGGCTTTTCTGTACGTTCTTTACGGACCGGAACCGGCTCTTCTTCCATGTCCTCTTCCGGTACTTCAAAGACAGTCTCCACCATGTCCGCACTAAGCAGCCCGTCTTCCGCCAGCTCGTCTTCCATAAAGATATCATCCGGCAGGTCTTCTTCCGCAGACTCTGCCGCAGTCATCTTTTTCTCCGCCGCTTCTTCTGCAGTATCAGCCGTCTCTGTCACAGCCTCTTCTGCTTCCGGTTCCGCGTCGGCAGGATGATCCTCCTCCGGAAGGGCTTCCGGTTCTTCCGGATCCGCATCTTCTTCCGGAATTGCCGGCTCTTCATGTGCTTCCGGCGCCTGCGGCTCGCTGTTCATCTTTTCCCTGCGGCCGAATACCTGTGTCTCGGACAGATCGTCCTCCGGGAGTTCAAACTCCTCCTCATCCGGAATCACCGGCAGATCCGGCTCCGGTGTAAGCATGGCTCCGGCCGCATCCGCCAGTTTTGCCATACCCGGTTCATCGGAAATGGCAATCACGGGAAGTTCTTCTTCCTCTTCTGCCTCTTCAGGAACAGCGCCCTGGCTCTCTGCTGCCTCGTCCTCCGAAATCCCCAAGGTTGCCGTTTTCTCTTCAACAGCCTGAGCCATTTCATTGGCAACTGCCTTAACCCTGGCTTCATAGTATTCTCTGTTTTCCCGGTGCTCACGCTGCGCATCCGTCAGCGGCCGGAAGGATTCCTTCAGTTCCATGGCGCGGTCTACATACGGACCGACCCCGAACCAGAGAATGATTTCATCGCACAGGGCAACGCATTCTTCCGCCCGTCCGGCTTCCTGGTACAGTTCCGCCAGACGGCAGGCCCATTCCTCATCAAATTCGTGCTTTTTATAGATTTCCAGGATCGCGATCCTCTTTTCCAGATCCTCTCCCTTAGCTTCCGCGATTTTATACCGAAGAAGAAAGCGGTTGTTCTCGTCCGGAGCCTCCTGCAGATATTTTTTATAGAAGATCTCCGCATCCTCCAGATCCCCGGCCGCTATGGCCAGTTCTGTCAGCTTATACATGAGACGCTTCCCGATCGCAGAACGCTCGTAGGCCGTCAGCAGCACATCGATGGCTTTCGTATACTGTCCCGTCTTCTCGTAGGCTTCACCAACGACAGTAAGCAGGCGCACGTTCCGCTCCTGCCCCCATTCCATGGTATCGGCGATCTTTGCCGCCTGCGCATAGTCTCCCTGGCGAACCAGTTTCCCGATTTTCTCCACCTTCAAACTGTACGTATACTTATCCACTTGTGCATCTCCCGCTTTCGGCAGGAAGGCCCTTCCTTATCCCCCCGGAAACAGCCTTCCCGGTTACAGTTCCACGCGCCCTTCCAGAGCCCGCAGAAGAGTTACTTCATCTATATACTCAAGGTCGCCGCCCACCGGCACTCCGCTGGCGATGCGGCTGACCCTGATTCCTGTCGGCTTGATCAGACGGCTGATATACATGGCGGTCGCTTCGCCTTCCAGGCTGGAGTTGGTCGCTATAATAACTTCCTTTACGTCCTCCGTCTGCAGGCGCTGCATCAGTTCCTTCAGGCGGATATCCGACGGGCCGATTCCCAGTGCCGGAGAAATAGCTCCGTGCAGCACATGATACAGTCCTTCATACCGCCCGGTTTTCTCATAGGCTGCCAGATCCCTGGGATTCTCTACCACCATGATCGTTGACGGATCCCGGCTGGGGCTCGAGCAGATCGGACAGTATTCCTGATCTGTCAGCGTACAGCAGCGCCTGCAGGTACGGATCTTCGTCTTCGCCTCCACCATGGTATCCGCCAGGCGGCGTACATCCTCCGAAGGAAGGTTTACAATATGAAAGGCAAGCCTCTGAGCGGATTTGGCACCGATCCCCGGCAGTCTGGAAAGCTCATCGATCAGAGCCTGCATCCGGTCGCTGTACAGATTCATTACAGCCCGAAGCCTCCGATACCGGTATTCATGCCCCCGGTAATACGGGACATGGCTTCATCCGATGCCTTGGATGCCTCCTGCAGCGCTTCGTTGACAGCCGCAACAATCAGGTCCTGCAGCATTTCGATATCCTCCGGATCCACCACTTCTTCCGCAAGCTTTATAGAAATGATTTCCTTTTTCCCGGAAACTTCCACTTCCACGGCACCGCCGCCGGCAGTGGCTTTATAAGTTGCCTCTTCCAGTGCTTTGCTGGCTTCTTCCATCTGGCGCTGCATTTTCTGCGCCTGCTTCATCAGGTTGCCCATATTTCCGGGCATGCCTCCCGGAAATCCACCTTTTCTGCCCATTGCGGGGTTCCTCCTTATTTCACAGTCATTCAGGCTGGTCTTCTTCTTCCAACGGAATATCCGTACCGAAAACGCTGCTGATATCTTCTTCGGTCAGGAGCTCGTACACCGGCTCCGGTTCGGATTCTTCTACCACCCGGGCCTCTACGTCGAACTCCCTGCCCAGAATGGCCTCTGCTTTTTTCTTCAGCAGGTCCAGGGCTCCGAAAGCTTTGCTTCTATTATAGTTTTCGCGGTCAAAAAATACAATGGATAATGTCCCCTGCCGGATCGGTTCCGGTCTGGTTCCCTTCAGTACTTTGCCGCAGGGCGGATCATCTTTGATAATGGAAGCGATGAGTCCGTCCCATTCCTGCCGGAGCCTTGCCAGATCTTCATAATCCGCGGCCGGGAGCCGGATGACTTCCGGTTCTTTCTGTTCTTCTTCCGGGACGCGGACGACCTGAACCGGCGCCTGCGGAGGTGCGGCTGCCAGACCTTTCTTCACTTTTTCTTCCAGACGGCGGATCCGCTCCTCTACAGATTCCAGATTGGATTCCGTCTCCGGTTCCAGTGCTTTCAATACGGCAATTTCCAGCAGTACCCGTTTCCCCGACGCTGTTTTCATCTGGCTGAGCAGTTCGGAAAACAGGCGTATCAGACGCATCAGCGAATGTGCTTCCGTATGAAGCGCCGTTTCTCTCATCCGGGCTGCGTCCTCTTCCGTTACATTCAGGATTTCGCTGCTCACTTCGGAAGAACGCAGGAGCAGAAGGTTCCTCAGATACCAGATGAAATCCTGCACAAACTGCCCCAGATCCCGGCCTTCCATGACCAGATCATCCACCTGGTGCAGACAGTTTTCTGTTTCTCCCTCGGAAAGGGCCAGGAAAAAGCGGGAAAATACATCCTGGTCCACGGCTCCCAGTACTTCCAGAGCCTGGTCATACGTGATTTCTCCTTCGGGATAACAGGCAATGCACTGGTCCAGCAGGCTGATGGCATCCCTCATGCCGCCCTCTGCTTTCATGGCAATATAGCGGAGCGCCTTTTCCTGTACCTGCACTCCTTCGCCTTCTGCCAGTTCCTTCAGCCGTTCCAGCAGAACGGAAACCGGGATTCTCTTAAAATCATACCGCTGGCAGCGGGACAGGACAGTCACAGGAATTTTCTGCGGGTCCGTGGTTGCAAGGATAAATATGACATAGGACGGGGGCTCTTCCAGGGTTTTCAGCAATGCGTTGAAAGCCTGGTTGGTGATCATGTGAGCCTCATCGATGATATAAACCCGGTACTTTGCGTCTGTCGGTGAATACTGGACTTCCTCCCGGATCTCCCGGATGCTGTCCACGCCATTGTTGGAAGCGGCGTCGATTTCCCGGACGCTCATGGAGGCTCCGGACGCGATAGCCTGGCAGGCCGGGCATTCCCCGCAGGGTCCTTCAGGAGTTGGATGTTCACAGTTGACGGCCCGGGCCAGAATTTTGGCTACAGTCGTCTTTCCGGTGCCCCGTGTACCGCAGAACAGATACGCATGCCCGATGCGGTGCAGCCTCAGCTGGTTTTTCAGTGTCGTTACGATAGCATCCTGCCCCTTTACGTCCGCAAAAGTGGACGGACGCCATTTTCTGTATAAGGCGGTATAAGCCATCGGTAAACCCCCGGTCGGTTAAGCCGTCCGATGGAAATACAGTCCTGCAGGCTAGCCTGCGTCCTGTATTTCCGCCGTCCGGCGATT
>CACZQT010000453.1 GCA_902783295.1 uncultured Lachnospiraceae bacterium | reverse complement strand
GCTGCGGAAGAGATCGCTTTCTGGAAAATCGTTTCCCTGGGAACGGCCGTGAGCAGGGCGGAAGCGGGACACAGCTTTGCGATCTTCGACAGCCTTGCCGGGGACGGGCTTGAGCTGCGGATCACAGGACGGCTGGATTCACTGACCGCGCCGCAGCTGCTGGAAGTGTTCGAGAGGCGGAATGCCGCCGGCGGGATCCGGAAGGTCCGGGTGGACTGCCATGCTTTGGATTATATTTCTTCCGCAGGCCTGCGGGTTTTGCTGATTATGCAGAAGAAATGTGAAGATGGGGTAAGTCTCAGCGGCGTAAACGAAACGGTGGGCGAGATCCTGGACCAGACCGGATTCGTCGGAATTCTGGATGTAGAGGAGTGACGGCCATAGCCCGGGATACCTGGCCGGAGGAGATCCGGAACATTGGCTTGTTTGGCGGCGCGCAGCATTATTTGCATGCGTGTAATAATCCTCCGCTTCGTTAGCTGCTGTAATTCCCGGTTTCTTCCAGAAATCTTATCAGCCTTTCCTGGAAATCCTTGTGGTAAGGCTTCTCTATGAACGCGTCGTGTGAAGCCCCTTCGATTACCTCAAGTGTCGAGCCCTCCGGCAAATGCTTCGGAGCTGCGTACACCAGCTCGTAATTCAGATACGGATCCTGGTCCCCGCAGATGACCAGCGTAGGCACTGTGATCCTGTCCAGATCAATCAGCAAATGGAAATCATCCACACAGATGTCGCGCCTGCCTCCGTTTGGGCTGTATTCCCCGTCATAATGCCAGGAGCTTGAGGCCAGCAGCTCTATCACCACAGGATCTGTAATGGAATAATCGAATGTGCCATCTTCTGTGCGCTGAATGTCATCAACCGAGTGTTCCCAGGTGTTGTGATGGAAAGGTTCCGTCACCTCACTCTCCCCAATCCCGCTCAGGATCGGTGCGTAGAGCACAAGTCTGTCGATATGCTCCGGATATTTCGCCACGCATCGGCTGCTCGTCACGGTACCCCAGCTCCATCCCAGCAGGTCAATGCTGTCCTGCCCGGATATCGCGCAGATTTCCTCCACAGCGGCATGGATATCCTCGGCAGCGTAATCCGAATCCGGCAAAAAGCCATCCTCGACCTCGCCTGACTGACCGTAGCCTGCGATGTCCAGGCGCCAGACGGCATAGTCTTCCCGGGCGAGGAAGCGCACAAGGCTGTAATCCTCATAGTCGATGTCAAACTCATTGGAGGAATAGGTGACGCCGTGGATCAGCAGAATGTTCCTTTCCGGCTCCGTCCCATCCACAATCATCCTGTCCAGATGCAGTCTGGTGCCAGCCCTCTCCAGCGGAAACGTTTCGCAGACAAACGCGGCTTCATCTACAGATACAGCTGCTTCCGCGTCAGTCCTTACTGGTGCGAAGGCCAGGAAAATCATCATTACAATAGCCGGCCATACAGCCGGAACAGTATTACCAAACACTGCAGTACCCTCCAGTCGTTTTATCTTCTTTTCAGAACCGAGCCCGCATCCTCATTATCGATACTGATCAGCCAGGGGGCATCGTTAAGCCATTCCGGATCCAGATTGGCTGCGCCCTCCATGCCGTCCTCTTCGTTTGACGTAAAAATGGCTCTGAGAGGTCCATGTGCCATTTTCCCCTGCGCTACCGCCATGATGATGCTGACCCCGATCCCATCATCCGCTCCCAGCGAAGTACCGTCCGCTGTAAGTGTCCCGTTTTCATCGTCCCGTATCACGGTAATGGGATCCGTCAGCGGATCAAACTCCTGATCATCTTCCGCGACAGCCACCATATCCATATGACCCTGCAGAATGATCAGAGGCAGGTCTTCCATCCCTTCCGTTGCCGGGATTTCGAACATCACGTTCCAGAACTCGTCCTGAGGATCATATACTCCACTGTTCATTCCCGAAAATCAAAAAGACTCTTCATCGGAACATTCAACACGTCAGCAATATCGAATAACTTTTCCAGCGAAATGGACGTTATCATATTCGGTGCTTCCAAATTGCTGATATGCGTGCGGCTGAGATTTACTCTTTCAGCCAGATCTCCCTGAGTCAGTCCCCTGAGTTTCCGATAATACCCGATCGTCAATCCGAGTTGCTTGTACTGTATTTGTCTGTTCATAGACGTTCACCTTTCTTTTATAAAAACAGGGTAACGTGCACTCTGTTGACCACGTTGCCCTGCTTCATTTGTAAGTCTGCTGTGCTGAGATGTCAAGGCCTCATTGATTTGATCATATCGTGAACGGAGAGCAGCTGAAGATTAACATCCGGCATTTGTAGTACGTTGTGTGCAAAAAATCTTGTCCGCAGGTTCGGTCCTTGTCAGAGATTCATTCCCGTTCAGTATCGCGGTCAGGTCTTCATTCCAGCGGTCGTATTCTCTCCGGAAGAATCCCAGGAAGGTCTCTTCCTTCATCTCAAAGTAGTTATAGACTGGGGTCAAAAGGTACTTTTGCCCCCAGCTATGATGTACGGCTGGCATT
>CACZQT010000452.1 GCA_902783295.1 uncultured Lachnospiraceae bacterium | reverse complement strand
GGAATGATCACGCTGATGTTGTGAGAACCGAAAGTTTTGAGTTCTCCGACATAACCGGCATCCGCGAACTGCTGCTGACGTTCCGCATCCCAGTTGACCACTTTCTTCTCAGGCGCCTGGGCGGTTTCAGCAAAGGCGGGAAGAAGGGCAACAGTGGCAAGGCACAGGACCAACAGCATGGTAACAATTTTCTTCAGCATGGGAATCTTATCTCCTTTTTCCATTCGTTTTTTCCTGCCCCGGTGTTTTTCATCGTGAGCACTCCTTGATACGCATCAAATAAGCGGATGGCAGGGAAAAATAAAAATGACACTTCGTATGGAAGTACCGGTTCTTCGTCAGCCTTCGCCGCGGAAGGCAGATGGCTTTTTCCCGGTGCTGCGCTCAAAAAGCTTGCTGAAATAGTTCGCGTCCGTATACCCGACTGCCTCACATACCTCATACACCTTCATATCAGTCTCCCGGAGGAGGACCTCCGCCCGCTTCATGCGCAGCTCCGTCAGGTACTTTTGATAAGTCGTACCTGTTTTTTTCTTGAACAGCTGGCTGAAGTAGAAGGGATTGACGTAGAAGCGCTCCGCGATGTCATTCAGGGTGATGTTCTTCTCAAAATTCTCCCTGATATAATCCCGGGCTTCGGCAATCAGGTCCCGCCTGCCCCGGACCGTGTCATTTTCCAGGATTTCCCCCGCTCCTGCGAGCATATTGAAGGTCCAGTTTTCCAGCTCGTCCGGGGACTGCATGCGATCTACGCTCCGGGAAGAAAGCACGTTCTTCCCCAGGTAGTTGTTGATCCGCAGAGCGGCGTAGGGATATTTACGGGTTCCGTAAAGCACCAGGTTCAGGCAGAGCATCCTCAGGTTCTCCGTGCTGAGGGACCGGCCACGCAACACAGTAAACAGGGCGGCTACGGTTTCCCTCAGCGCCTTCCGGTCCTGAAGCGCCATAGCTTCCTCCAGTGGGAGAAGCTGGTCCTCCGAAAACAGGTCGGCCATCTCTGCAAATTCCTCCTGCCGGGTCCACCGGCTCCGGATTTTCTCAATGTCCGCGAAAAGCTCCTCCTCGTCGATTGGCTTCGTCAGGAAATACTGCACGCCGTACTCCATGGCTCGTTTCGCGTACTCAAAATCCGCGTATCCCGAGATAAGGATGAATTCCGTCCGGGCTTCGTAGGACTGAATATCGCGGATCATGTCCAGACCACTGGCCTGGGGCATCCGGATGTCTGTAATCACAATATCGGGATGCAGCTCAATCGCCCGGTCGAATCCCTCCAGCCCGTCCCGGGCCCGGCCGACCACCCGGTACTCCGGGGAGCGGGCGGCCAGCAGCATGCCAAGCCCCTCAGCGATTTCCGGCTCGTCATCGACAATCAGGATCCGGACGTCCATGCTTTTTCCTCCTCTTCCTTTGTTTCTCCGTTCTGGTCCGGGAAGCGGAAAGCAATCTCCGTCCCACCCTCGTTGCTGTATACAATTTCCAGATAAGCCTCCGGCCCATACTGAAGGTGCAGCCTTTTGGCAATGTTTTCGAGCCCGATGTGCTGCCGGCCATCCTGCGTCGCGGATTCCATGGAGAACTTTCCCTGCCGGATCTGCTCCAGCCGGTCCGCCATCTGCATCAGCCGGTCCGGATCCATCCCGGCGCCGTCGTCCGTGACCTGGAAGCGGATGAGCCCCGTGCCGGGAATCCGTTCCCCGAGGATCCGGATATGCAGGGGCTCGTCAGGCCCGCGGGAGCCGTGACTCAGGCAGTTCTCCACCAGCGGCTGGAACAGGATCACCGGACAGGGTACGGAAAACAGTTCCTCCGGCACCTCCGCCTCCAGAGTATTCTCTGCGCGGAAGCGCAGGTTTTGCAGCCGGAGGAAGGAGCGGACGTAGTCCAGTTCATTGCGCACCGTGTGGTGCTCGTTCACGTTTTCCAGCGTCATCCGGAGCATTTTGCCCAGCAGGTTGGTCATCTCGGCCACCTCCCTGTTCCCCGCAATAACCGCTTTCATCCGGATGGTTTCCAGGGTGTTGAACATCATGTGCGGGTTGATCTGCGTCTGAAGCGCGATCAGCTGAGCGTCCTTCTTCTGCAGGTCCTTCTGGTACACCTGGCTGATCAGGTACTCAATCCGTTCCGCCATCCGGTTATACTGCCGGATCAGGTCTCCGAACTCATCCCTGTTGAAGGATCCCTTCACCGGCAGGTACTCCCCGCCTTCCGCCCGCAGGATGGCCTCCCGCAGCCGGTCGATGGGCCGGGTGAAGGATCGGCTGAACAGATGGGCGCACAGCAGGGAGAGCAACACGCAGGCATGAACACTCAGCGCCGTCACCAGGATCAGATCCCGCCGCTGCAGGAAGAGGGTCGCCTTCGGATAGATGGTATGAACGGTAATCCCGATGTCCGCGAGTTCCTGAGACTGGATCAGGTAACACTGCCGGTCCGGCAGCTCAAAACGGATCATCCCGTCCTCCCCCCAGGTCTCTGGTTCCGCCAGAGCCGAGTCGTAGATCAGCCGGTGGTCCCGGCTCTCAATTGCCACCCGGATTCCCTGGAGGTTTTCCTGCAGCAGGGACTCGTCTCCCAGATTGACGAAGGAATCCTTCTCCAGGTCCAGGATCACGGCGCCGACTGCCTGCCGGGAAGGTCCGTACAGCTTCTGCACCGCAGAGATCACCGCACCGTGGCCCGGGCGGTTGGTATATTCCGCCGCATGCATCGGCACGACGGAGAAGGTCTCCGAATCCTCCCGGACCCGCCGCATCCAGCTTTTCTCAGCCAGGGCCGCGAGATCCACCGTCTCTCCGGTGACACCGGTCTGGAAGGACAGCCCGCTGTCCAACAGGATGCTGGCGTGGACCAGGGCTGGCTGCATCTTGATCAGCCGGAACAGCAGTCGGTTGATCTGCGTCTGACTTTCCGCCTGCTCCGCCATGGAGGCGCCGCCCCGAGCCAGGAAGGACAGGGTCTCGGAATCCACCAACACCGCCAGCATCAGGCCCTTGCAGGAACTGATAAAATTCTCCATGCCCAGTGTGACCTGGGCGTTGATTTCCCGGGCCAGGATCTCCGTCCGGCGATTGCTGTTCCGCATCACCGCGTAGGAGATGATGATGGAAGACAGGGAAACAGCCGCGAAGCAGATCACCAGAAACGCCGCGGTCATCTTCCGGGATATTTTCAGGTTGCGGTATTTTCGGAACAAGGCGGTTTCCTCCTCCCTTTTCTCCATCATATTCCATTCTCAGCCCGGGTTCAATGCCAAAAACGCGCAGGGCGTTTCGTCCGCCCTGCGCTTCCCTCCCGTGGGAGGGGACGATCACATTATTTCTTTCCGGCGTACCATTCCCGGACGCGGTCCGTGACAGCCTGGCCGCCGTTCTTGTACCAGCGTTCCACGAACTCGTCGAACTTGTCCAGGGAATATTCGCCGGTAATGATCTTGGACACGTATTCCACGTACAGTGTCCGGTTCTGGATATCCTCATACCCCTCATAGACAGTGGAGGGCATACCGTCCGAGGCGATCACCCTGCCGTCGGCCTGGTTGCCGTTCAGCAGCGCGATGGACTCGTCGATCTGCCAGCTGTTCTCCTCTGTACGAACAGCTTCCAGACGGCTGGTGATGACTTCCACGTTCTCCACCTGGCATCCCGGAGTCTGCAGGATCAGCAGTTCCTGGGTCGCCTTGTCTTCCGGCAGCTTCACTTTCTTTCCATCCACGACTTCGTGGTGCATACCCTCGACGCCGTATTCCAGGTCCCGGTACTCCATGTTGTACTGGCAGTCCAGTACGCGGAAGGCGGCCTTCATCAGCTGCTCATCTTTTGCGACATCGGCGGAAACCATCTTGCCGGAGTTGCCGGTGGGCTTGACAGTGATGAAGCCCTCATAACCCTCCGCGCTGATCTGGGGCAGGTTGGCGACCTGCGCCTTCACCGCTCCGGAGGTGTAGTCGTAGATTCCCTGCAGCCGCTGATAGGCGACCCACGGAATGTGGTAGTACACACCGACGACGTTGCTGTCGAACTTGCCGGACCAGTCGCCGGAGGAGTTCAGCAGGGTTTCGGGATCCAGCAGTCCTTCCTTGTACAGGGAAGCTACAAAACCCAGAGCAGCCTTCATGTTGGGGGTCACAGCAGAGTAGGTGATTTCTCCGTCGTAGACGTCCCACTCCGGATAGCCTTCATACATGGCAACACCGTACTGGGCAAAGAGATAGTCCATCCAGCGGGCTTCCATGCGGCCGCCGGCGGGGATTTCGTCTGCGGCGCCGTTGCCGTTGGGATCCTTCTCCTTAAAGGCACGGAGCACATCCACAAACTCCTCCTGGGTGGTAGGCATTTCCTTGCCCACCGCTTCCAGCCAGTCAGTGCGGATATAGGCACCGTGGCGGGTGAAGGTGGTCACGTCCGGAATCGTCCAGATGCGGCCCTGGCCGGTGGGATCGTTGGCCCTGACGGTTTCCCAGACAGAAGCGGGGATCGCGTTCCATACATGGGGCATGTACTCCGGCAGGTAGTCCGTCAGGTCCAGGGCGGCGCCGTCCAGAATCAGACTGTTCTCAATACCGTTGTTGTAGATGAAGATATCCGGGGTGTCGTTCGCCGCGACCCGCAGGGCCAGCTGCTCGCGGTAGGTCTGGCCGCCGTTCCAGTCCACATAGGGCATGTACACGCCAACGCCAATGGTTTCTTTCGTCAGGTTGTAATAGGCTCCTCCGACTTCCGCGGGCAGGAAGCCCTCGTTGGTGAACCAGTACTCGATATCCGGATAGCTCTCCGCGCTCTCCGCAAAGGCGGCGCCGGAAAGCAGCATCGCCAGCGCGAGCAGGGTTCCGAGGATTCTTTGGGTCGTTTTCATGGTTTCTCCTTCTTTCTTGTTTTATTTTCTTCTTCCGCAGGGGAAGGAAGGAACACTTTTATCCCTTGACTGAGCCCAGCATCGCACCTTTCGCGAAGTATTTCTGGACAAAGGGATATAGGATCAGCACGGGTATCATGGAGAAGATCACCGCGGCCGCACCGAGGGTATCGTTGGTGTAGTTGGCAGTGCTCACCTTGACCGCGGCAGCGATATCCCCGGAGGCTGCGTTAACCAGCTGATGAATCTTCAGCTGCAGGGGGAAGAGCGCCGTATCCTGGATCATCATCAGCGGGGTGGCGTACTGATTCCAGGCCCCGACGCCGTAGAACAGCCCGACCGTCGCGATAACCGCCTTGGAGGAGGGCAGCACGATCCGGAAGAACATCCGGAACTTGCCGCATCCGTCGATTTCCGCAGCCTCCTCGATCTCCTGCGGGAAGGATTGGAAAAAGCTCCGCATCACCAGCAGATTGTAGGCGGAAATCACCTGCGGAACGACCATTGCCCAGAAACTGTTGTACAGGCCGTATCCCCGCAGAGCCAGGAAGTAGGGGATCGTGGGCGCCTTGAAGATCATCGTAAAGACCACCAGCAGCAGCACGGCCCGGGCCGGGCCGAACCGTTTCTTGGAAAGCGGATAAGCCATCATGGAGTTGATCAGCAGCGAGATCACCACAACCAGGGCCGTAGAGGCCACCGAGATCAGGAAGGAGGTCCAGAGGCTGGCGTTGCGCAGCATGAACTCCCAGGAGGCGAAAGTAAAGCCCACAGGCAGCAGCCCGATGGACCCCGTCTGGGAGGCGATCTTCGAGCTCAGGGAAACCGCCAGCTCCGCGACCATCGGAACCGCCATCAGGATAGCGAACAGGATCAGGAAAACCAGGATGGCGGCGCTGAAGCCCCGGTCCCCGGCCGACTCCCGGATGCGATTCTGGTTCTTCATCACCACAACCCCCCATCCTCGGATACTTTTCTGGAAAGCCGGTTAAAGATCACGACAAGGATCAGCCCGATCACCGACTGGAATAAGCCCACCGCGGTGGAGAAGCTGTATTTCCCCTGCTGGATTCCGGACCGGTAGACGTAGGTATCGAAGATGTCCGCGACGTCATAGGTCATGGGTGTGTACAGGTTGAAAACCTGGTCAAAGCCCAGATCCAGGAAACTCCCGATGTTGATCAGGAACAGAGTGACGGCAGTGGGCAGGATCATCGGGAAGGTGATGCGAAACATCTTCTGCAGCCGGGAAGCCCCATCGATGGAAGCGGATTCGTAAAGCCCGGGATCGATTCCGGAGATCGCCGCCAGGTAAACCACGGTGCCCCAACCGGATTCCTTCCAGATGGACGTAAACACGTAGACCGGCCGGAACCAGGCACTCTTCTGCATCGGCAGAATCGTCTCCAGGCCCACGGCGCCTCGGATCTGGTTCAGCAGTCCGCCGGCCCCCAGCACATCGAAGGTCAGTCCCCCGACGATGACCCAGGAGATGAAGTGCGGAATCGTAATCACTGTCTGGATACTCTTCTTGGCCAGGGCATTTCGCACCTCGTTGAGCATCAGCGCCAGCAGGATCGGCACGGGAAAAATCAGGATCGTCTTCAGCGCGCCGAGCACCAGGGTGTTCCGGAAAACCCGGTGGAAATCGTCGTAGTCCAGCAGCTTCCGGAAGTGCTCCAGTCCCGCCCAGGGACTGCCGGCGATCCCCTTGCGCAGGGAGAAATTCTGGAAAGCAATGACGCTGCCAGCCATAGGAACGTATTTGATCAGAACCAGGAAGACCAGCCCCGGCAGAATCATGGCATAATAGGGCCAGAACTCCCGGAAATGGCGCACCAGCCGGCGGCCGGCCTCTTCGCGCGTTCGTGAACTTTGCATGTCGCTCCTCACCTCTGCCCTGATTGTATGCGGGGCTGCCCAAGTCATCAATTCCACATTTTTAAGGTTTTGGTGGGACATTTTTAAGCGCCTGCTCCCAAGAAATGGACAGGCGCCTTTTTTTCTGTTAGGATAACTGACGAAACACTGATTAAAAGCTCCCCCGCGGAGCGGAGGAGCAAGAAAACATCGTAATACCAGCAAGTATAAACAGGATGCTTTCACGCTGATTTGAATAAATCAGCGTTTCCCTAAAAATACAGCGGAAAGCGGAAATAGAAAGGAACGAAAGCCATGAACCTAACAATTCAGGCGCTGCTCGAAAGCCGGGAGGATAATCATGTGCTGCCCTTTTTCTGGCAGCACGGGGAAGATGAAGCCACCCTGCGGGAGATGATGGGAGCCATCCACGGGGCCGGGTGCCGGGCTGTCTGTGTGGAAAGCCGGCCCCATCCGGACTTCTGCGGACCGAAATGGTGGCAGGATATGGACGTCATTCTGGATGAAGCCCGGACACGGGGCATGCAGGTCTGGATTCTGGACGACAGCCATTTCCCGACCGGCTATGCGAACGGCGCCCTGCAGGGCCGGCCCGACGTGCTTTGCCGGCAGAGCGTATTCCTGAATGTGCGGGCTCTCTCCCCCACCGCCGGACCGGTCAGGATAGACCTGGCCGCAGAAAGTCTCCTGAAGCCTCCGGCGAAGCAGCCTTCCAATATGATGGAAGCCCGTTTCTTCAGCCTTGCCCCCGCCAGGACCTTCAGTGATGACCGGGTTCTCCGCGTCTCCCTGCGCCAGGCGGGCCTGGATACGGACCTGACTGGCTGCCTCTCCGGCAGTGTACTGGCTTTCGACAAGCCTGCCGGAAAAGCAGAGCTGCGCGTTCTCGTAGCCAGCAGGAATGCCGGATACCATCGGGATTACATCAATATGACCGACCGGGAAAGCGTCCGCGTGCTGATCGATGCGGTGTATGAACCGCACTGGCGGCACTACGCCGCAGATTTTGGCCGGACCGTCGCCGGCTTCTTCTCCGACGAGCCGGAGCTCGGAAACGGTTATCTGTATGACAAGAACAACCCCCTGGGCAGCCTCCAGGATCTGCCCTGGGGCCGGGAGCTTGAGTCCGCCGTGGCGAAAGCGCTGGGACCCGGCTGGGAGAAGCAGCTGGAGCGGCTCTGGGAGAGCGGAACGGACCCCGAGACAGCCCGGGTTCATATGCTGTATATGGACTGCCTGACCCGGCTGATACGCCAAAATTTCAGCGAGCAGATCGGCACCTGGTGCCGGGATCACGGGGTCCAGTATATCGGGCATGTGATCGAGGACGATGGACATCACTGCCGGACAGGCAGCAGTCTCGGCCACTACTTCCGCGGTTTGGAAGGCCAGGACATGGCGGGCATCGATGACATCGGCGGTCAGGTGTACCCGCAGGGCGAGGACGAACCCACCGTACAGTTCCAGGGTTTCCCCCGGGACGGAACCTTCTTCCATTACGGGCTGGCCTGTCTAGCCCGAAGCGCCGCAGCCCTGGAGCCCCGGAAGGCCGGCCGGGCCATGTGTGAAATCTTCGGCAATTACGGCTGGGAGGAGGGGGTCCGGCTGGAGAAATACCTGGCGGACCATTTCCTGGTCCGTGGCATCAATTACTTCGTGCCCCACGCCTTCTCCGGCGCCCCCTTTCCGGATCCGGACTGTCCGCCCCATTTCTACGCTCACGGGCACAATCCCCAGTACCGGCATTTCGGCCGCCTGATCACCTATATGAACCGGGCTGCCACCCTGACCTCCTCCGGCCGGCACCGGGTCCCCGCCGCCGTCCTGTACCACGGGGAGGCGGAATGGTGCGATCCGGAGGCCATGCCCTTCGAGCAGCCGGCCCGCAGGCTCTATGACGCGCAGATCGACTGCCATACGGTGCCCGCAGATTTCCTCGCGGATACTGCCCGGACGGAAATCCACGGAGACAGGACCTTCACCGTAAACGGGCAGGCCTACCGCGTTCTGCTCGTGCCGGGCAGTGCCAGCCTCTGCCGCGCGGCAGAGGAAGCCCTTTCCCTCTTCGCGGAAAGTTCGGTTCCGGTCTTCTTCGTGGGGCGGAAACCCGGCTTTATCAGCGAGACCGGAACACCGCTGTCCCCGGCGCTGGATGCCTGCCCTGTCCTGCGGCCGGAGGAGCTGGCGGACGCCGTCCGGGCCCTCGGCTTCCCGCTGCCCGCCATCATGCCCGCCGATGACCGGATCCGGATCCTGGAAATCGAGGGAGATACGCCCCTGGCCATGCTCGTCAACGAGGCAAAGGAGCCCTGGGCCGGGACGGTCTCTCTGCCCTGGGCCGGGGAGGATTGTTTCCTCTACGATGCGTATGAAAACAGGTGTCTGCCGGCAGAGCCCGAGCCGGGCGGCATCCGGCTGATCCTGGAACCGCTGAAGCCCCTGTTTCTGGTTGCCGGAGGCTGCACCGCTCCGCTGTACAGGTTCCCGGAACCCGGGGCGGAGATTCCCCTCTCCGGTTGGACCCGTTCCCTCTGCGAGGGAGCGGAATATCCGCATTTCTCCGCACCGGAAGTGACATCCCTTCCGGACGGCATGCGCCTGGCGAAGGAGAAGCCCGAGTTCTCCGGCTTCGTCCGGTACGAGTGCCGGTTTGAGGCTCCGGAGGCCGGCCCGCTCTGGCTGGAGATCGGGGACGCCGCCGAAACGCCGGAGGTCTTCCTGAACGGAGAGTCCGCAGGAATCCAGCTGGCGCCGCCCTTCCGGTACGCACTTTCCGGTAGGAAAGGGGAAAATACGCTCCGGATCGAGATCGCCACCACCCTGGAGCGGGAGTGCTATCCCCTGCTGCAGGGCCACCGGAAGCTGCTGGCGAAGGTCCCCTCCTGCGGCAGCGGCATTACCGGTCCTGTCCGTCTCTTTCTGAAACGGCAGATGATATGAGGTATATCAACAGCATAGTCCAGGCCTTACTGCACTTTAATTCTCGCCAATGCTGACGATTTCTGAGCAAATGAAGAGGGGCAGCCTCTTAGATCATCTCAGATCCTTTTGAGGCAACCCCTTAAAACCGGGAAACCGGGTCCCGTTTTCTTTTTTTGTTTGCCTTCAGGTAAATCCGGAAAGCGCTGAAATCACGGATCAGAATGAAGACAATCGGACGAAAAGGCCCGCCGAACCGCTCAAAGGAATGAATTGCGAAGGACAATGCCCTCGGAAATATACCGTCAGCTCTTATTCACATCCATCGTGACAGCGGCCAGCTGGACCTTTTTGAAGGGCCAGTCGTATACCGTGCCGATGTAGTCTTTGCCCAGCATATCGAAAAAGTTTCCGCCGATGCTGATTTCCGGCAGACGGCCGATCATCTCTCCGTCCTCCATCAGAAATGCCAGCTGCACAGGCGTCGCGAAATGGCCGTCAGGCGTCATGTCGCCGCCGGAGGCGATCATCAGAAGCACCGCTTTCCCGGGCACCAGTTCCTTCAGGCTCTCCGTGGTCTTTGCCAGAAAGCAGCCATGGAATCCGATGGACGGAACGCCGTCATACGGTGCATTTGCCGTTCCGGAATTCGGCAGCCCGTACTGTTCCGCGGTCTTTTTCGTGGTCAGCAGGCTCTTCAGCACACCGTTTTCAACCAGCACCGGCCGGTAATCCTTTCCCGCGCAGCCTTCGGCATCGAAGAAGCAGGTTTCGAAAGAGGTATCCGGATTCATGTCATCGCAGAATGTCAGCTTCCCGCTGAAGGCTTTTTCCCCCAGCTTTCCGCTCAGCAGCGACGCACCGGCCGCATACAGGTCACCGATAAAATGCTGGAGAGCTGTCCCAAACAGATCCATGGGCATCGCCACCACAGGCCAGCGGCCGGGTTTGATATCTGCCGGGGTGTAAAATGCATCATACTGCTGCTTGAACTGGGCCAGGATCATCTCCGGCTCGAAATGTTCTCCCTGCCAGCTGAATACCATGTCAAACAGGTTGCCGGAACCGCGGTTCTGAGCAATCAGCTCGATGGACAGATACCCGCCGGAGCTCAGCAGGTGCCGGCCCAGACTGTTGCGGTATTCCGTTCTGCCATGCACCAGACGGATCTTGTTGGAAAACGCCATTTTCGGGCACTGTGCGCCCAGGCGCTCAAGAAAATCCTTCATGACGGGAATCAGTTCCGGCCCCGGGATGATCTCTCCGTCATGCAGCTCGATGATCTCCGCCGCGCCTTCCAGATTGCACGGATACGGGATGCCGAAGGAAAGGGCTTCCTTCGCCTGTTGGGTCAGCGCTTCCTCATCCGGTTCCCCCAGGCATCCGGCCACGCCGATGTACCCGTTCTCATATACACGGACAGTACCGGTCGTTTTTTTAAGCTCG
>CACZQT010000451.1 GCA_902783295.1 uncultured Lachnospiraceae bacterium | reverse complement strand
ACTGGGCATGCTCCAGGCGCCGCGGGGAGAAAGCCCCACAGATCCGACAGCCGGGCCATCCGGCATGCAGGAGCGCTTATACTGCTGTGAGAAGAACCTCTTCAGGAAAACTTTCAGCCACTTAATAATCTCTTCCTTCGAATATTCACCGGAAAAAGCTTTTTCTGCCAGTCTGGCAGTTTTCCGGGGACTGAAAGAATAGCGGAGCATATAGTAGAGGAAAAAGTCATGGAGCTCATACGGTCCCACCAGGTCTTCGGTTTTCTGTGCAATCTCTCCGTCCTTCGGAGGCAGCAGTTCGGGGCTGACCGGGGTATCCAGAATATCCCGCAGCACCTCAGCGAGTCCCGTTTCCGTATTTTTGCCGCTTCGCGCGGAAGATCTCTTCCCGGCCGTTCCCCGCCCGGAGCCATTTTTGCTTCCGCAGACTTCCGCTTCATAAGCTACCAGATGCCGTACCATCGTTTTGGTAACGCCGGCATTCACGCCGTACATAGACATATGATCCCCGTTATAGGTCGCCCAGCCCAGCGCAAGCTCCGACAGATCCCCCGTTCCTGCCACGAGACCGCCCACCTGGTTCGCAATATCCATCAGCACCTGGGTGCGTTCCCGCGCCTGGGCATTCTCATACGCCGCATCATGGGTATTTTCATCCTGCCCGATATCTGCGAAATGCTTCTGCACCGCCTCGCGGATGGGGATCTCTCTCAGCTCTGCCCCGATGGCCTTCGCCAGCTCACAGGCATTCTGATAGGTGCGGTCGGTGGTTCCAAAGCATGGCATGGTGACAGCCAGAATTCCTTCCCTGGGCAGCTCAAGGCGGTCAAAAGCACGGGCTGCCGCCAGCAGTGCCAGTGTAGAATCCAGCCCGCCCGACAGGCCGATCACGACTCGCCGGCTTCCTGTATGTTTCAGACGCCTCGCCAGGCCGGCCGCCTGGATTGCCAGAATTTCCCGGCATCGCTCCTCCTGCTCTTCTTTTTCTTCCGGGAAGAAAGGCTCTCTGGCAATATTCCGGGAAAGCTTTGTCTCTGTCATCTTCAGAGAGAACGGGATTTCTTCGTAATCGTCATCATTTCCCGCAGTAAATGCCGGATCCCTTCTCCGCTCCGCTTCCAGCATGGATATGTCAAAGTCCATCAGAAGGCTTCCTTCCGCGAGACGCTCGCTCTCCCCCAAAAGCCTTCCGTTTTCTGCCGCCAGGCAGCCTCCGCAGAAAACTTCATCGGTAGTGGATTCTCCGGGACCGGCAAAAGCCGCCAGGGACGCTGCATGCAGCTGCTCCGACTGGCAGACAATCCAGTTCCGGCGCTTCCTGGCCCGCCCTGCGCCGTCTGCCAGAGCAGCACCGTTTACCAGCAGGACAGCTCCCGCCATGGCATGCCGGGCAGCCGGAGATTCCGGTCCCTGCAGATCCGCTCCCGTGAGGGCTGCAATACGCAGGGAAGGCATTTCCTCGCAGACAAACACCAGCTCCGTTCCCAGGGAGACGGTATCCTCCTCATCCTCGCCATAGGAAAAGTCCACATAATCGGACTCTTCCGGCGCCGGTGAAAACGGACCTTTTCCACAGACCGGCGAAAGCTGCCTGGCGGGAACCAGGCCCAGAAGTTCTCCGTGGCTGACAGCCGCGAGACAGCTGTAAAGCTTTCCTTTGTAGGCCCAGGGTGTGCCCACAAACACCAGTGCGTCCAGCCGGCTGGTTGCCTTAATCACAGCCTTCAATTCGGAAACTGCCTCTTCCAGGAGAAGTTCCTGCCGGAACAGATCTCCGCAGGTTGCGCCTGTGATCGCAAGTTCCGGGAAAAGGATGACTTTTGCTCCTGCCCGGGAAGCTTTCCGCATCTCCAGTATAATCTGCTCCCGGTTAAAAGCCGGATCCGCCACTTGTAATGCCGGTGTAATGGCTGCCGCTTTGATAAATCCATCCTTCATGAAGTATGCCCTCCTTCCGGCGTAGAGCCTTTTTCCTGTATATCCTGCCGTTTCCTGTCCGGATTCCCGGCAGACAGTCTGTTCTTTATGATTTCTTCATACGGCTTCCCTTGCTGCCGCGCTTTAAAAGCTTCACACTGTTCCAGTCAAAGCCGCCTGCCTCTCCCGTTCTGGCCCGCGGCGATACCTGGTGTACCTCTTTGACATGGTCTCCTTTGCCAAGGGCAATTCCCTTCACCCCGGCGCTGGCCTTTTTCATCTCACTGATTTCGCTTACGGCAAAGCGAAGGGCATATCCATCCTCGGTAATCAGCGCGATCTGGCTGTCAGAGAGCTGTTCCACCGCAGCCAGAGAATCTCCCTCCGCCAGTTTGGTCGAAACCACGGTTTTACGGCCGGAAACAAATTCTTTTCCGTCTACAATCTTCACCAGACCATCCCGTGTCACAAAAAGGAATTTCTCCTTCTCGACGGCACTGTCCGGAAAGATGCCGACAATCCGTTCTTTCCGGCTCTCGTAATTGCAGATATTGTCCAGCGGAACTCCCTTATCTTTTCCACGGGACAGGGGCACATCAGAAGCCTTTACCTGGTGCAGCACTCCGGTATCAGTAAAAATATAGATTTTTCCGGTATTCTTCACCAGGAAGATCTCCCTGTTTTCGTTTCTCACCGTCTCTTCGTTCTTTGCAAAGAAGGCCGGGTCGTACGTCCTGGCATATCCGAAGCGGTCGAGCGCGAAGATCTGATCCTGCTCCACGACCTCTTCCTTCACTTCCTGGGCTGCCTCCGCTTCCAGGATTTCCGTACGTCTCTCGCGGCCGAACCTTTCTGCGAATTCTTCCAGCTCTTTGATAATAGTACTGGTCATCACTTTCGGTGAAGAAAGGATCTTCTCATACTGACCGATCTTTTTGAGTGTTTCATCATGTTCTTTGGTGAGCTGCAGGATTTCCAGCCCGATCAGCTTCGACAGCCGCATTTCCAGAATAGCCTGCGCCTGGCGCTCGGTAAAGTCCAGCGTTCTGGCCATTTTTTCGGACTTCGCGCTTTTGAACTTTACGCCGGAAGGATCCCCCATGAGGGCTGCCTTGGCGTCCTTCACCGTCTTCGATCCCCGGATGATTTCGATGATCAGGTCGATGATGTCAATTGCGTAAATCAGGCCTTCCTGAATCTCCGCCTTCTCCTGTTCTTTCCGGAGCAGATTGCTGTATTTCCGGGTCGTACATTCAATCCGGAACTGGATAAATTCCGCCAGAATCGCCTTCAAACCTACCGTACGCGGTGTTCCTTCCACCACAGCCAGCATGTTGACCCCGAAAGTATCC
Source organism: uncultured Lachnospiraceae bacterium (assembly GCA_902783295.1). Taxonomy (GTDB): domain Bacteria; phylum Bacillota; class Clostridia; order Lachnospirales; family Lachnospiraceae; genus UBA3305. The sequence goes on along the minus strand of CACZQT010000451.1, from coordinate 2,166 downwards.
TCCAGCCCTGTCTTCTTGTACAGGATGTTTTTCACCCGCTCCGGGTCCGCGCCGTTCTTCAGTTCGAAAACAATGCGGATACCCTCTTTGGACGACTGGTTCGAAATATCCGTCACTTCCGGAAGCTTCCGGGTTTCAATCAGCGCCGCCACATCCGAAATAAACTTGGAGACACCGGCTCCGATCATGGTATAGGGAATCTCCGTTACTACCAGGCAGTCTTTTTCCGAGCGCTTCGAAGCCTGCTCCAGTTCGATCCTGCCTCTCAGCCTCAGCCGTCCCACACCGCTCTCGTACAGACTCAAAAGCTCGCTCTGGTTTATGATCAGGCCGCCGGTCGGAAAATCCGGTCCCGGAAGAACCTCCATCAGTTCTTCCGTAGAAATTGTCGGCTGCTTCATCAGCAGCTTCATAGCCGCAATCGTCTCGCGGAGGTTGTGCGTGGGAATGCTGGTCTTCATACCGACGGCAATTCCGTCTGCCCCGTTAACCAGGATGTTGGGAATCCGGACCGGCAGAATCTCCGGTTCTTTTTCCGTCTCGTCGAAATTCGGGACGAAATCCACCACATCCTTGTCAAGGTCAGCGAGGAAAGCCACCTCCGAAAGCTCGGAAAGCCGGGCTTCCGTGTACCGGGGTGCCGCCGCCCCGTCCCCTTCGATAGAGCCGAAATTCCCGTGTCCGTCCACCAGAATCTCGCCCTTTTTCCAGTCCTGAGCCATCACTACCAGGGCTTCATAGATGGAACTGTCGCCGTGGGGGTGATATTTACCCATAGTATCGCCAACAATACGGGCGCTCTTTCTATGGGGTTTATCATGCCTGACACCAAGCTCGTGCATGGCGTACAGCGTCCTGCGCTGTACGGGTTTCAGACCGTCCCGGATGTCCGGAATCGCACGGGAAACAATGACGCTCATGGCATAGTCCAGATAGGACTTGCTCATTTCCTCTGAGTATTCCGTTCTTAGAATCCGCTCCTCCGGATCGCCTGCGCTCTGGCTGTTTTTCGGATCCTGTTGATTATCATTCTTTTTTCTTGCCATAATATCCTCTGTATCGCGCTAAAGAAACACTGACTGAATCAGTGTTTCCTTAAATGTCGAGCGTAGCGTATACTGCGTTTTCTTCGATATAACTTCTCCGCGGTCCCACTTCACTGCCCATCAGAAGGCTTGTCAGCACATCCGCGTTGCGGGCATCTTCAATCTCCACCCGCTTCAGCAGACGGGTTTCCGGATTCATGGTCGTCTCCCACAGCTGGTCCGCATTCATTTCCCCAAGGCCCTTATATCTCTGTAGTCCGAAATTGCCCTTATGCGTCTTCCTGTACTTGATCAGAGCCGCGTCGTCGTACAGGTACAGCTCCTCTCCCTTGGGCGGGCTGACTTTATACAGCGGCGGCATGGCAATATAAATATGCCCTTCCCGGATCAGCTCCGGCATGAAGCGGTAGAAAAACGTCATCAGCAAAGTACTGATATGCGCTCCGTCTACGTCCGCATCCGCCATGATAATAATCTTGTCGTAGCGGAGTTTTGTGATATCAAAATCATTGCCGTAGCCTTCCGAAAACCCGCAGCCGAAGGTGTGGATCATGGTCTTGATTTCCGCGTTCGCCAGCACCTTGTCCATGGTAGCCTTTTCCACATTCAGAATTTTGCCGCGGATCGGGAGGATGGCCTGGTATTTCCGGTTTCTCGCCGTTTTGGCAGATCCTCCGGCAGAATCACCTTCCACAATAAAGATTTCACATCTGGAAGCATCCCTGCTCTCGCAGTTGGCCAGCTTTCCATTGCTGTCAAAAGAGTATTTCGGCTTTGTCAGCATGTTCGCGCGGTTCTTCAGCTCCGCCTTGCGGATTTTGGCTGACCGCTCCGCACAGGAGATAATTGCCTTCAGTTCCTCCAGATTCCGGTCAAAATATATAGTGAGCTGCTCATTGGCGATAGTGCTCATCGCCTTGGCAGCGTCCGCGCTTCCAAGTTTTGTCTTCGTCTGTCCCTCAAACAGCGGGTCCGGGTGCCGGATACTTACCAGCGCTGTCATACCGCAGCGGGTATCCGCCCCGGTAAAGTTCTCATCCTTTTCCTTCAGGATTCCAAGCTCCCTGGCATAGGAATTGATCAGCATCGTAAAACGGTTCTTAAAACCTGTCAGATGCGT
>CACZQT010000450.1 GCA_902783295.1 uncultured Lachnospiraceae bacterium | reverse complement strand
GACCGGATTGCCCGGCGGATTTTTGCATTTGAGGGAACTGCCATCACTCAGTACGAGGGCGGGTATACAGACTATTTCCTGTCCCCCCGCCGTCCGGAAAATGCAGAGACAGCCAGGGCAGGGCATGGTTCCGCAAAGAAGCAGCAGGCCGGAGCCGGAAAGTCTTCAACAGGGAACCAGACTCAGGCCGGAGCCGGTGCTTCAGGCAGGACACAGGCAGAGAAGGAAGCAGGACGGGGACATTCACAGAAACTCCGTTTTTCCTTTAAGGAGGCGCAGGAGTACAGCACCATTGATGATGACATCGCTGCGCTGGAAGAGAAGGTGTCGGAACTGGAAGCGGAGATGGAGACCTGCGCCAGCGACTACACGCGGCTTGCAGAGCTGACAGAGGAAAAAGAAAAGGCCCAGGCCGCTCTGGAGGAAAAGATGGAGCGGTGGGTCTATCTGACGGAACTGGCGGAAAAGATTGCCGCGCAGTAATCGTTCAGTGAGAAAAAAGGGAGGACTGAAAGGCCAATGCCATTAAGTTAAGATGACATTGGGCTGAAAGGCCTCCCCTTTTCTGTAAGGTATACAGACGGACTATACCGGAAAGTTAATCCTCGGTCTTATTGTTGTCAAGACCGGTATTCTGCTTGATCCGCTCCAGCAGTTCGCGGTAATCCCGGTGCTTCAGTTCGGGTACATGTTTCAGGATACTTGCGGGACTGAAAAGGCGCCGGCTTTTCAGCTCCTTGAGGATCTCTTCACGCCGCTTCTGCATAGCTTCGGCGCGTTCTGCCAGCTTTTCCTTCTCTGCATTGACGGCATCGTCCCATGCAGCCCGCTTCGCTTCAGCAGCGTCTTTCCATTCGGTCCGTTTCGCTTCAGCAGCGTCTTTCCATGCAGCCCGTTTCGCTTCAGCAGCGTCTTTCCATTCGGTCCGCTTCGCTTCAGCGGCGTCTTTCCATTCGGCCCGCTTTGCTTCTACGGCATCTTCCAGGTTCGCTTTTGCCAGCGCAGCCTGTACCTGTGCCTCTTCGATTCTCTGCGTGGTTTTTATGGTTCTTTCTCCGATGGACTGGCTCAGCCGGTCACTGACAAGGCGCATGTTTTTCTGGAGACGGTCCAGTTCTTCGAGACGCTGGTTCAGTCCGCGGACTGCAGCCACGGTCACGCAGATATCCGCCATGATAACGGCATAAGAAACGGCCAGGACGGGCCACCCGATTTTTTCCGGGATACCGAAGGAATGGCTTCGCTCCATCATAGGCTGGACCAGAAGGACGACAGCGCTGATGGATAGGCCCCAGATCAGTGAAAACTGCAGGCAGATGTAACCGTGGAAATTCAGCGGTCTGTTACTGTAATCCCACCAGCGCATATGAAACAGCGTGTCCAGGAGCCATCCTGCTGCCAGTTCCACCAGAGTCGCGAAAAGCAGGCTGCCCAGAAACAGAATCAGAAGGCTTTTCAGTTCTGTATCCGAGGAAGCCAGTGTGATCAGCCCGCTGCTGCCTGCCAGATTGCAGCCGGCCAGCACAGCCAGCATGCCGAAACCGTAGACCGGACAGACCGGTCCGTTCAGGAAGCCGCGATTGATGACCTTTCCGACAGTGACTGCATGATAAACGACCTCGATTACCCAGCCGCAGAAAGAATAAAACAGAAAATACCAGCAGATCTGATAATATGTCATTCCCGCGATCATGTACATCTACCTCCTTCCCTGACTATACTGCTTTCTCCGGGTTCTGGCAAGAAATTCAGGCAGACGGAAAATGCAGTTGAGCCTTCCCGGCTTTTGATTTATAATGTTGTTGGTCATGTTTTAGCAGGTAAATATGTCGCAAAAAACTATGCAGGCATAGTTTTGCGGCCTTTTTTACCCCGGTATCATCAAAATGCAAAGATCAAAATGTATAGAGGAGGGATCAGAGCTGTATGAACGAGAACATTTCAAAACGCAACAATCTGCTGGCGCAGAAGGTCATCAAAGGGCTGGAGTCCAGGAACATGACCGGTTATTATGCCGCTTCCAAAGAGGAGGCGCTGTCCCTGGCGCTGTCCCTGATTCCGGAAGGCAGCAAGGTTACGATGGGCGGGGCCATGAGCGCACATGAAATCGGTCTTGTCTGGGCTCTCAAGGAAGGAAATTACGAATTTATCGACCGGGATGAGTATGAGGATAAACGTGCGGCCATGCTGATGGCGTATGACGCGGATGTCTTCCTGGCAAGCGTTAATGCCATGACAGAGGACGGCGTCCTGATTAATATCGACGGCAATGCGAATCGTGTATCTGCCATTGCGCAGGGGCCGAAAAAGGTGGTTTTTATTGTCGGAATGAATAAGGTCTGCAGTGATGTGGACGGCGCTCTGAAGCGGGCCAGGAATGTGGCTGCGCCGATCAATGCCCAGCGGTTCGGGCTGAACACGCCCTGTTCGAAGACCGGCTCCTGCATGAACTGCAAGTCGCCGGATACGATCTGCTGCCAGTTCCTGATTACCAGGTATTCCAGACATAAAGACAGGATCCATGTCATCCTGGTAAATGATACGCTGGGATTCTGAGGCTTTCACTCTGCACCGGTATTTTCGGTACCGGGGATAATAAACAGGAGGTAAGAAACATGAAGGATGCGGACTGCATTTTCTGCAAAATCGCAAATGGGGAGATTCCCTCGGCTACTGTCTATGAAGATGAAGATTTCCGGGTGATTCTGGACCTGGGGCCGGCCAACCCGGGACACGCTCTGATCCTGCCGAAGGAGCACTATCCCAATCTGCCGGCGCTGGATGAACGTCTGGCTGCAAAGGCACTGCCGCTGGCAGGAAAGATCGGTGCCGCCATGCAGGAAGCGCTGGGCTGCGACGGCTTTAACGTACTTCAGAACAATGGAACGGCGGCCGGGCAGTCGGTATTCCATTTTCATGTGCATGTGATTCCGCGGTATACAGCGGACAGGAAGATGATCAGCTGGGTACCCGGGAAGTATGCCGAAGGAGAAATGGAGAAGGTTGCGGATCAGATCCGCGCTGCCGTGAAATAGCATTTTACGGCGCAGCGTACAGGAGACGCCGAGCTATATCCATAGAGAATATACGGGCGGAATCCCTTCTTCAGGACAGATGCGAGGATTCGTTAAACGGTTCATACAGTAAATCATCTGCAAAAAAACAGTTAGCATTTTTTATACTGCTGAACGTTTCATTGAATCTTCATGGAAATTTGTTTATTT
>CACZQT010000449.1 GCA_902783295.1 uncultured Lachnospiraceae bacterium | reverse complement strand
AATTGCTCTTTTGCTCATTGTTTCTCCAATTACTTAGCCGAAGTACCTCTCCAGCAGACCCTTGAATGCCTTTCCGTGTCTTGCCTCGTCGCGGGCCATTTCATGCACGGTGTCATGGATCGCATCCAGGTTCAGAGCCTTGGCGCGCTTCGCAAGGTCCGTCTTGCCGGCGGTAGCACCGTTTTCAGCTTCCACACGCATTTCCAGATTCTTCTTCGTGCTGTCCGTGACAACTTCGCCCAGCAGTTCCGCGAACTTCGCAGCATGCTCGGCTTCTTCATAGGCAGCCTTCTCCCAGTACAGGCCGATTTCCGGATAGCCTTCGCGGAAAGCCACGCGTGCCATCGCCAGATACATACCTACCTCAGAGCATTCGCCGGTGAAATTCGCCCGCAGATCCGCCAGGATATCTTCCGGAACACCCTGTGCTACGCCGACTACATGTTCAGCCGCCCAGGTCATCTCATCCTTCATCTCTGTGAACTTGCTGGCAGGAGCTTTGCAAACAGGGCAGAACTCCGGAGCCGCATCGCCTTCATGAACATAACCGCAAACCTGACATACAAACTTAGCCATAGTGATACTCCTTTACTGAATTGTATTTGAAGCCTTATATCGTCCTATATATTGTGCTTTAGGCAGACAGTTATACAGGATCTGGTATCCGACCTCCTACGCATAAGTATGCCATTTTCCACAATTTCTGTCAACTATTTGTTTATGCCGAGCAGCTGTTCCAGATATACGGCTGCCCCGCACAAGGCGCATTCCGGCACCAGGTCTGTAGCTATGGCCCTGGCAGATGCCTCCGCGCTAATAGGAACTATAGCTCTGCCGGCAAATGACAGCATGGTCAGGTCGTTTTCGTTATCTCCCATAGCTGCTACCTCGCCAGCCTCGATCCCCAGTTTCCCGCAAAGCCACGCCAGCGCACTCCCCTTGTCCGCTTCTTCGTGATTGATCTCCAGGTTCCAGGCGGAAGACGCAGTCGCACGCACACCGGAAAAAGAAGGGATTTTCTGCAGAATCCTCTCCCGGACGCTGTCTTCAAAAAAGGTCACAAACACCTTCTCTACCGGCTGCCCGAATTCCTCTACGAAATCAGCAAGATTTTCTTTTGGATTTCGCCGGAAAAAGTCCAGCCGGTGACTATAGTGAATAGAAAGTCCCGGATGCAGCCGGCTGCGGTTATAGGGAATCCCCCGGATGTACACGCAGGAATAAACGTCGAGTGTCTCGAAGAAGCGCAGAATCCCGGCTGCTTCCTTCGCAGGAATCATCCTCTCATATTCTGTCTCCCCCGTAAGCAGGTTCGTCACAGCTGCCCCGTTGCTGGTAATGGTATAGCGGATTCCCGGGATTTCCATCAGCTCCGGAGGCAGGCCGGTAAGAAGCCGTCCCGAAACGGGTACAACCTCTATATTCTGACGGACTGCTTCTGCCAGGGCTGCCAGGATTCTGTCCGGGATTTCTCTCTGCCCGAAAGGCAGGATAGTTCCGTCGATATCTGTTGCGATCAGGCGGATTCTTTTCATTCTTTCTCCTTACTCACCTTTATCCTTCAGGATAAGTTCCACCGGGCAGTGGTCGGACCCGAAAATTTCCGTATGAATTCTGGCGTCCGCCAGCCGGTCCTTCAGGCATTCGGATACCACAAAATAGTCAATACGCCACCCGGCGTTCTTCTCCCTGGCATGGAAGCGGTAGCTCCACCAGGAATAAACGTCTTTCTGATCCGGATAAAAATACCGGAACGTATCAATGAAACCGGCTTCCAGCAGGCAGGAAAACTTCTCTCTTTCCTCGTCGGTGAACCCGGCGTTGCGCCGGTTTGTTTTCGGGTTCTTCAGGTCGATCTCCCTGTGCGCCACATTCAGATCGCCGCAGAAAATAACCGGTTTCCTGCTTTCGAGGCCCTTCAGATAGGCAAGGAACGCGTCCTCCCATTCCATCCGGTAATCCAGCCTGGCAAGACCGTCCTGGGAGTTCGGAGTATAGCAGGTCAGGAAATACCAGTCCGGGAACTCCAGGGTAATCACCCGTCCCTCGTGGTCGTGTTCCGGCACGCCAATGCCGCAGGAAACAGACAGGGGTTCCTCTCTGGTAAAGACAGCTGTCCCCGAATAGCCTTTCTTTTCCGCATAGTTCCAGTAACTGTGGTATCCCGGCAGTTCCAGGTCAATCTGGCCTGCCTGCAGCTTGGTTTCCTGCAGGCAGAAGATATCAGCGTCCAGAGCTTTGAAAGCCTCCTCAAAGCCTTTGCCCACACAGGCACGAAGCCCGTTGACATTCCAGGAAATCATTTTCTTTGCCATTTGTTGTCTCCTTCCTCCCCGGACCTCTGTTTTAATAAGACCGGATCCTGTCCCCGCTTTCATCCACATGTTTCCGGATATGGCGGATCTCCACTTCGTAGCTGAAACCGGCGTCTACCGTAACCCGTATGCGTTCCCCTTCCCGGTGTCCGGTCAGGGCTTTTCCCAAAGGCGCTTCCACACTGACGTAATCGTGCAGGGAGTCTCCCCGGATAGAAGTAACCAGCTTCACGGTACGGCTCATGTCCTGCTCCGGGAAGTACAGTTCCACTTCACTGTCCAGGCCTACCTCATCCTCCGCGGTTTCATCGGTAATCACCTCCGCGTCTTTCAGCAGCCTTTCCAGATACCGGATGCGGCCTTCATTCTGGCTTCTTTCCCTTTTTGCCGCGTAATACTCAAAATTCTCGCTCCGGTCCCCCTGCGCAGCTGCATCCCGGATGGCTTCTGCGATTTTCCAGCGCAGATCCACCTTCCGGTGTTCCAGTTCTGCCTCAATCTTCTCAATGTCGGCTTTTGTCATTCTTTCCTTTGCCATAATATCATTCCTCAACTGATCTGCCAGCGCACATGGCTCCCATTCTCATCCTTGGTTACCAGCAGCTGGTCTTCCATTTCCTGTTTCAGTTCGGTCACGTGGGAAATAATCCCGATCAGGCGGGAACTTCCCGCCATCTGCTGCAGGACCCGCACCGCCTGAGCCCTGGCATGATCATCCAGGGAGCCGAAACCTTCATCAATAAACATCATATCCAGATGGATGGCGGAACGGCTTTCCTGAATTTCATCCGCCATGCCGAGTGCCAGGGAAAGGGCTGCCATAAAGGACTCTCCGCCTGAAAGGGTTCTTACTTCTCTTTCTTTGCCGTTGACCACCGAGAAAACCATCAGATCCAGTCCCCGGTTCTTTCCTTCTCCGGCCGCCTCCTCACCGATCATCCGCAGTTCAAACTGTCCGGCGGACATTTCCAGGAAACGGCGGTTGGCAGAGTGAAGGATCCGCTGCAGGAAATACCGCTGCACATAGGTTTCCAGGTCCATCCGTGAACCGGTCCTCTTGCCGGCCAGGCGTTCAAACAGGCTTTCGATCCTTTCGTATTCTGCCGCTACACGGTTCCTTTCTTCCTTCCTGGGAAGCAGCGAGCGTGCCGCATCGGTATTGATCCGGAGCGCTTCCTTCTGTTTTTCCAGACGGGCAGCCAGGCCGTCCGACACTTTCTGCGCTGCTTTCATTTCCTCTTCCAGGCGGACCGTGTCAGGGCGGGGCCGTTCTCCGATCTCTCTGCAGGCGCCTTCCCGCAGGCCTTCTGCCTGGGCTTTCTTTCTCTGCCAGGCAGACACTTTCTCCCGGTACTCCCGCGCCTCGGACGCCTTGTGTTCGCGGACTGTCTGCCGCCAGGCAGTTTCATCCATCCCTTTTTCCATCATAACCGCTTCATAAGACGTAAAACGGCTCTTTTTTTCTGTCTCCTGTCCGGGCAGCACTGCTTCATATTCCCGGATCAGGGTTTCGCACTGTTCTTTCCCGGCTTTTGCCTGCCTGGCGTCTTTTCTGGCATCCTCCAGCAGCTGATCAGCCTGTTCCTTCTTCAGAGACGCCTGCGCAAGAATACCGCGGGCTTCTGCCTCATCTGAAAATTCTTTCACCAGAAGAAGTGATTCCAGTACGCTGGCAGCCGCCGCCTTTCTCTGCCTGGCCTCAGAAGCTTTCACGGAAGCTGTTTCTGCTTCCTTCCGGAGTTCTGTCCGTTTCTGTTCTGAATTCTTCAGGGCTTCCTGAATCTTCTTCAGCTTTTTCCAGTCATCTTTCAGCTTCTCACCTTCTGCCTGCAGGATTTTCTCCCATTCCTTCAGCTGGTCAAATAACTGCTGCGGCGAAGTCTCTCCGGCAGCCAGTTCCAGAGCAGTCTCCATCCTGGCCCGCAGTTTTTTCCCGGAACGTTCCAGATTCTCCTTTTTTTCCTTTTGCAGTTCCTGTGCTGCCCTTGCGGCCAGGGCTTTTTCCTGAGAAAGCTGATCCAGCTGATCCGCTTCCTGCGCCAGCTTCTCGACCTCTTCCCTGGCAGGCGCTTCCTGTCCTTCTGTCAGTGTAAAAGGTCTGGGATGGTGTACAGAGCCGCAGACAGGGCATGGTTCGCCTTCCCGCAGGGTTCCTGCCAGAACCCCTGCCTGGGAATCCAGGAAATTCCGGCGGCAGCGCTCTGCCTCGGCTCTCTTCCGGGCATATCTGTCATACATTTCCTTGTATTCCTGCACCGCCGCTTCTGCTGCTTTTTGCTGTTTCCGCGCTTCCTGCTGCTCCTGCCGGAGCTGGGTGATATCGTCATTGATAGAGGCAGCTTCCCTCTGCCTGGCTTCCCACAAAGCCAGCTGCCGTTCAGTGCCTTCGAGGTCTTCCGCCTGCTGCCTCCAGGCTGCTGTCCTTTCATCATACTCCTGCTGCGCTTCCCGGGCTTTTGCTTCTTCTTTCCCGGCCTGTTCTACAGCAGCTCCGGCCTGCTCCAGATTTTTTTCTGCCTCCCGGATTTTCCGGAAGTTTTCAAGGGCACGCCTGACTCTTTCCTGCGTTCCCGTAAGGCCGGAAAGAGCTTCCCGGGCCGTTTCCTCTGCCTGTTTTTCCAAAGCTTCCTTTGCAATGGCTGCTTCCTGAAGAACCGGAAGCGCTGCTTCCCTGTCCGCTTTCTTTCTCTTTGTTTCCTCCCAGGTTCCGGACGCATCCTCGAACCTTTTCCAGGCAGTCTGGATTTCACAGGCTGCTTCGATCTGTCCGGCCAGAACTTCCGCTGATGCCATCCCGGCAGCCTGGTTTTCACATTCCTCCAGAATCCGTACCGCTTCTTCCAGACGGATATAAGAGTCCGTCAGAGCTTTTGCCGCCGTCCAGGCATCCCGTTTTTCATCCCGGACTTTTCCGGACTTCCGGAAAGCTTCTTCCGTTTCATCCACGGAAGTTTGCTGACAGGCGCACATTTTTTCCAGTTCTTCGGTCAGGGCTTCCAGATCTGTGACATGCAGCTTCTCCGCATTCAGGATCCTGCGCCGGCTCTCTATAAGCCGTTCCTGATCTCCCGCCTCCTCCGGAATCACAATCCGTCCGGCTTCCAGACGGCAGACGGAACGGATCTCGTCCATGGCAGCCATCTTCTCTCTGCGTCTGGCCGCAAGGGCATCCGAAATCTCCTGGTACAGACCGGTGTGGAAAAGCTTCCGGAAGATCTCCTTCTTCCGGTTGGAATCCGCCCTCAGCAGCTCCATAAACTCTCCCTGGGCAATCATGGCGACCTGCATAAACTGTCCCTTGTTCAGGCCGACTATCTCTACCAGCTTCTCGTCCGTCTCTTTAGGCGAGTATTCCTTCCCGTCCGGCATGGTAAGGGACACTTTCTCGCTGACCACCTGATCGGCGGCTCCCTTCCGTCTGGCCGGACGGATATGCCTGGGTTCACGGCGCACCACATATTCCAGCGGCTCCCCGTTCCGGGTTTCTGAAAAAGTCAGTTCCACAAAAGGCTCCCGGTCAGCCGGCGCAAACTGGCTCTGCAGTTCTTCCCCGCTTTTTATATTGCTGACAGAGCTGGCTTCTCCGTAGAGAGCGAAAACAATTGCGTCAAAAATGGTCGTCTTTCCGGAGCCTGTATCTCCCGTGATCAGGAACAGGTTCTGGTTCGGCCTTGTAAAATCAATTTCCGTACAGGTCCCGTAAGACCCGAACGCCTGCATTGTAAGCCGTATTGGTCTCATATCCGCTCAGTTCCTCCCTGCAGACATGCCTTTTCAGGCCATTCCATTCTCCTGCACTTCACGGATTACATCCTGCAGCAGCGCTTCTTCTTCCTCCTCCAGCCCGCCCAGAAAAAGGCGGCAGAGCTCCAGCGGATCCGGTGCCGCTTCCGGCAGATAAGCCTCTCTTTCCGCAGTCTCCTCTTCACTGACCCGCCGTATTTCCAGCAGGTTCGGGAAGGCGGCCCGAAGTCTGTCAATGGTATCCGGAGTCCCTTCCCCGGTACCGACGAGACGTATAGAAACATAGTCTTCCGAAGCCTGCGCCAGGATTTCCGGAAGGCTGCCCGAGAGAATCCTCACCTCCCGAAGAGGATGCAGCGGCAGGACTCTGGTTGACAAATGACCTTTCTCCCCCAGTTCTGCCAGAATCACGCCTTTCTGCTGGCCGGCTTCGCTTACTGAACAGGCCAGCGGTGTACCGCAATATCGGAAACGTGCTTCTCCCAGGGTCATGGGTTTATGGATATGCCCCAGTGCTGCATAATCAAAGGGTTCCAGCACCTCACTGCTGACCTGGTCGATATTCCCGACCGTACATACTTCCGATTCCATTCGTTCCATATCTGCGGCATCCGTTCCCGCCGGCAGATAAAACTGATGGCTCACCAGCACATTCCTCATGGATGAATCCACGTTTTCCCGTTGGATCAGGCGGCGCAGGGTATCCTCATAAGAAAGGCTTCCTTCATTTTCCCCGGCCACAGCTTCCCGCACCATGGACGGCCGCACATAGGGCAGAAGATAAAAATGCACATCCCCGAAGCTGTCCCTCAGCGTCACCCTCTCGATCCCTTCCTCCGGTTTCCGGGGCGGCTGGCCGATCATGTGAATTTTCCGGCTTTTCAGAAGTCCGCGGAATACGTTGAGTCTCGGGGCACTGTCATGGTTTCCGCTGATAATCATGATCTCTGCTTCCGGAGCGGCTTCCGCCAGTCCGGTAAGAAATTCATCAAACAGTTCCACTGCCTCAGCCGACGGAACAGCCTTGTCATAAACATCTCCGGCAATCAGTACCGCATCCGGCTGCTCTTTTCCCGCCATCTCCGTGATCTGGCGGAAAACATATCTCTGGTCCTCCTCCAGGCTGCGGTTATAAAGCCGAAGCCCGATATGAAGATCTGAAAGATGGAAAAACCTCATGGCTTGCTCTCCTGTTCCAAACACTCCTGCCACAATGTATCAGTATAGCCGACCCTCACGAAAATCTCAACTCCCTCGTAAAGGTTCTTGCTCCGGTCTGCGGATGGATCATGCAGCAGCGTTCCACGAACTTTTTAGAAACCTTTTAACAAAAAATAGTTGTCAAAAGTTAGTTTGGAGTGTTATACTCTAACTTGAATTAAACAAGGCTCACCTATAAATCCCGGCACATTTGTTCATTCCTGCCGGCACACAGGAATCAAGAGCAATTTCCCGAATTGAAAAGGAGCTTCCAATGAAAACCAATGAATCTGCAGAAAACTACCTTGAAACTATATACCGGCTTGACATGAAACTTCCCGTGGTACGTTCGGTGGATATTGCCGCAGAATTGAACTTTACCAAGCCAAGCGTCAGCGTCGCCATGAAAAATCTCCGGCACAGCGGACATATCACAGTTTCCCCTGCCGGTTTCATTACCCTCACCCCCAGCGGGAAAGCGATCGCGGAATCCATCTATGAGCGGCATGAAGTCATCTCCCACTGGCTGGAAACCCTGGGGGTGAACCCTCAGACTGCCTCCGATGACGCCTGCCGGATGGAGCACGTCCTCAGCAAGGAAACTTT
>CACZQT010000448.1 GCA_902783295.1 uncultured Lachnospiraceae bacterium | reverse complement strand
GGGATCAGCAGTTTTGGAGACTGCCATACTATCCATGTGTACTACCGGCCTATGAGGGTGACAGACAAGGCGCATGAGGGCGCTACCACTACAATGGGTCACAGGTACATGTCAGGCAAATTGGAATTGTTGACGAAGGAGTTTCATGCTATAGTAAAAAATGAAGGGATTTTTTACACTATACGGGCAGATCGTCCCGGTACGGCTGCGTAACGGGTCAAAGAAACTCCATGGGGGGCAAGATATGATCAGTATGGAATATATTCGCAGGAACAGCCGTCAGTGGGCTCTCTACGGTATGCGGCTGGGTCTTGCAAGCGCACTGTCAATTTATACAGCACATGTATTGGGACTGCTGTTTGAGACACAAGCCGGCGTTATATGCATATTTTCAATGCTGACGACGTCCAAGGATACATTGAAACTGTCTGCCGCCCGTCTTGTCAGTTTTATTATTACAGCTGTCTCGGCACTTATCCTCTTCCATTCAGTAAACGGGTTTATTGCTTACGGCATCTTTATTTTCATTACGGTATATTTCAGTGAGGTAATGGGCTGGGGGGCGGCGCTTTCCGCCAATGTTGTTGCTGGCACTCATTTTCTTGCAGTCGCAGAATTTACTCCGGCTGTCGTTCTGAATGAATTTTATATTGTGCTCACCGGCATGACATTTGCTCTGCTGTTTAACCTGGTCCGGGACACGTCCAGCCTGAAGGACAGGCTGGACAACGATATTCTGGTGATACAGAGCAAGATGCAGACTGTCCTTGCCGGCATTGCGGATTACATGGAATCCGGAACGGATACCGGAAAGATATGGCAGGATCTTCGGGATGTACAGGACAGGCTGGAATCATGTATCCGCCTTTCTGCGGAATTCCAGGGAAATTCGTTTGCCAATGACGCAGAATACTATTTCGGCTATTTTTCGATGCGGAGGGATCAGTGCCAGATTTTGGAGCGTTTGCAGAAGGAATTGGAAAAAATACGCACAGTCCCCAGGCAGACGTCTGTTATTGTAGAATACATCCGCTACATGAGTCTATATGTAACGGAACTCAACATTCCCGAAAAACAGCTGGAACATCTGAAGGGGATCTTTTCCAGAATGGAAAAGGAACCTCTTCCTGTATCCAGGGATGAATTTGAGAACCGTGCCATTCTCTATCATGTGCTGATGGATCTGGAGGATTTCCTCCTGGTCAAGCAGAAATACCTGGAAGCGGAGAAGGGAAATATTCCGAAAGTCTGAGGAAGGTGGGGCTTACCGCAAACCCAATGAAACTCGTCTGAAGGTTCTAAAGAGTGTTTTTATGTCATAGGAAATCCGGAGGAATTTTTCAACTATATGCATATTTTATCCCGGAAGTAGGTTACTATTTCCCTTTTACCAGTTTATACAACTTGTCCGGCTGTTTCGCAGATGCCTGTACAGTTACCACGCCATGCACCTCAATGGTGCGGCCCACAGCCCTCGGTTGGCGGCACAAGCAGATATTCAATCCAATAGTTCAATATGATCAATTACATCATAACCCGATTCAAGAACACGGGAAAACTCTATTGCTGTTACACGTGCTGAAAACGGGGTGAAGGTATCGGACATCCTCCGACTTATTTCATACAGATTCTCCCCCGGCCCATAGAACAATGTCGTATGAGGATACCACACACCAATCCCTGTCCACTTGTCCAAAGCGTCATTGAACGTTTCCGCTATGTTTTGATGAATTGATTCCAACAGCCCGGATTTCTTAGGCGAAGCAACGATTATGGAAGTCTCCTCCAGCACCTCGATTTTTTCATATTCAACTGTAAAAGAGGAAATTCCTTCCACCATTTCCCTGCAGGACCGGATAAACCCCGGTTCATCTTTTCCTATATAGGTTGCTATCGTGATATGCCCGTACAGAGGTTTTAGCCCTATGGTATTGAAAACCTTTTCCTTTACCATGTCCAGCTCCCGGGCCGCCGTATCACTTAATTTCGCGATCACGCACAACATTTTTCATCACCGCCGAAATTGATTGTCACGTATGAAAATATGGTGTTTAGATTCTGTGCTTTTGAAACTTTCCCTTACAGGCGGTCATATGTTATTTCATTTCCCTTCTGCCTGCCGGAGGAGTTCCTCCAGGACTTCATAGGTGACAGATCCCACCTGATTGTATGTCACCTTACCTTCCCGGTTCAGAATGATGGTCTGCGGAAGCATGGTGGATCCTCCCACCAGCGAATAGACATCGCCGGAGACATCCACCGCAAATGCTGTTTTATAATCGAATTTCTCAAGATAGGCATCCACGTCATCTGTAATCAGGTTGGAATGTACTGCCAGGACAAACACATCGTCCGGATGTTCTGCCTGCAGCCTGTCAAAGAACGGAAGTTCTTTCACACACGGTGCGCACCAGGTAGCCCAGAGATTAATGAAAACAATTCTGCCTTTCATTCCGGATAAGATGAATTCAGTTCCATTGGTCAGGGTTATCGAAAAATCAGGGAGAATTTCCCCGGGCTGATTCCCGAACATCACCTCCCGGGTTTCCTCAGCAGCAGATACTTCTGAAGCACTTTCCTCCTCCGGCACAGAATGAACCTCACCGTTTTCGGGGGGACGGTTCACAAAAACCAGCTCTGCTGCCAGCACTGCCAGAGCCAGGCTCCACAGCAGTACGGATGTTTTCTTTTTCATTGAGTCCCTCTCAGTTCTTCACGAGATTTCTCCCGGCCACATGACCGGTTTCATTTCCCATCAGCACAATTTTACCGGCTTTCAAAGTAATGGCTTTCTCCGGACAGCAGGAGATGCAGTGTCCGCAGTGGATGCATTCATGATCGCCGACTCGTACGACATCCATCGGGCAGGACCGGACGCAGGCGCCGCAGCCGGTACAGGCAGAGCGGTCTACCCGGATTCCTGCCAGAGCCAGACGGGCAAACAATCCATAGATGGCGCCTAAAGGACATAAGAAACGGCAGAAACTGCGGTAAATGAATACGCAGGCTGTCAGGACTGCCACCAGAATAATGAATTTCCGGGTGAAAAGAATTCCCAGCATACTGAGCTTATCTGCATTCGCGGGATGGGAAAGCAGACCGACAGCCCCTTCCAGAGTACCGGCAGGGCAGATGAACTTGCAGAATGCCGGGAAGGGAATCCTATCTTTCGCGTACCATAAGGGAATGGCGATGACAAAGAACGCCAGCACGAGATATTTCAGATAACTGAGCAGACGGGTTAAACGGCTTTTTTTCAGCTTCGGCGTCGGAAGCTTATGGAGCAGTTCCTGGATCAGGCCAAAGGGACAGAGCCACCCGCAGATTACCCTTCCCAGCAGCAGACCGAAAAGCATCAGCGTGCCGATGACATAAAAGGCCGGACGGTTCGCTGAAGAAGCGAGCGCATTCTGCAGGGCCCCCAGTGGGCAGGCTCCGACAGCTCCGGGGCAGGAATAGCAGTTAAGCCCCGGTACACAGACAGCTTTTGTCTTTCCGGTATAGATTTCCCCTTCTGCAAACCCCTTCAGATGAGCATTGTAAAGAACAGAGGCATAAAGCTGCACAAAGCGTCTTCGGGAAGGGCGGTGGTTCTGCCACCAGACTGAAAATGTGGACATATCTGCCATCCTCCCTGCTTAACCTAAACCGATGCACTCAGTGCAGATATTTATAGCTTTGATCAGTACGTCGCGCAGGCCGCCGTTTCTTATGCCCAGCACCAGCAGGACCAGAGCAGCAGCAAACAGAATCAATCTGGCTGCATTCCGGGGCACAGATGTCCCCTCAGCTTTTTCGCCCTTCATTTGTACCGGATAGCTGCGGGATGCCTGATATTTTTCCGGCGTCAGCCATCCGAGCAGCAGCGAAAGAACGGCGCAGGCAAACCAGGCCCAGAAAACGGGGCTGATTCTGTGAACCATTGCCGAGATCGCCTGGGCTGTAAAAACCGGTTCCGCCGGTCCGGCCGCCTGCTGACCGGCGAGTCCGTCCATATACAGATGAAGCATGCCTGCAGCCAGACAAACAGCAAGAAGCACTGTCATCACAGACATGACGACCGCCACGATTTTTCTCTTCTTCATGGAGCAGTTTCCTTTCCGTGCGAAAGTCAGGAATACCTCTGTCGTATTTTCGAAGCATCTGCAGCACTGTGTGTCCGGAGGATGCCAGTCTGGCACCGGCCGGACTGAGTCCAGAACGAGAAGCATATTTCTATGTGCTTATCTTCGTACACCCGGGTTCTGTCCTGGCTGATACCTGCCATCAGACAGGATCTGTGTCTCGTTCAGTGTATCACGAACATAACACGCAGTACAGACCTTTTCCATTGCCGTTCCCATCCCATCAGTTCCGGCGGCTGTAAATCGGCTGCTGCCTGCTC
>CACZQT010000447.1 GCA_902783295.1 uncultured Lachnospiraceae bacterium | reverse complement strand
TTCCGGCACTTCCAGACCCACCAGCACCCGGCAGACTGCCTGCAGCCGTCCTGCCCGGGCAGTAATATACGCAATGCCGGGACCAACAGCTGTTACCTTCCCGGCCTGTGACACAACTGCGGCGTCCGGATTATCCGAGGTCCAGATGATATGGTAGGAACCGCTCTCCCCGGAAAGATTTGCAGTCGCCTTCAGTGTCCTGGACTGTCCGCTGCCCAGCACCACCTGAGAGGCGGAAAGAGACAGGCTCGAAAGACTGCCGGCTGTCGTTCTGTCGGTAAATGCTTTGATACGTATTGTCTCACCGGCCGTGCCCAGTTCTTTTCCGGCGGCGGAAAGTCCCAGATCCGCCCAGACGCCTTTTTCTTTTACATAGCTCTGGCCCGGAGCCGTATCGTTCACAAAGCGGATCCACCCCATATTCGTGTAGGACAGATCCTCAAATACCTGTACATACTGGCTTTCATTGTACAGCGTAAAGACCACGGAGAAATTATCCCCTTTTCCGAAATCCAGATCATTCTGTTCAAGCGGAATCGTTACATATCCCGTCTGGGAGATGGTTCCCGTCTGCGGAACTTCCAGCATCGGCGTTCCGGAATCCGGCTTTCCCGGTTCCGGATTGCGGTAGATCTGCAGACTGTAGCCGGTATTCGGTGTATAAACCGCCAGTGAAACAGCCTTCAGTTTCTCGTAGGACGCGCCTTTTACCTGGAATACATTCGCTACCGTAGTACCTGATTTCAGCTTCAGCCTCTTATATCCGCTGGAGCCGTCATACTGGTAAATGTAATCATAATTATCCGCCGGATCGAATTCGTAGACGAAGCCGAACGCATTGGAACCTGTCAGGGATACTTCCTCATAGGAAAGCCAGAAATATCCGTTGTCCCCCCAGCTGCTGCCCCAGTTGTTCTTGACCAGCCAGGCACCGTCCTGAGACGGTTTATTCAGGAAATTTTCCCGGGAATAGGTATCATCCCACCCGACTACATTTACGGCATGATTGGTTGCCGTCGTCACATCATTGTAGTAAGCGGCAGTGCTGAAATCAAAATAATTATCCACGTAATAGAAACTGAAGCCCACCGTTCCGTAAAGGTAAACCATTTCCTTCACAGCGTCAATATCCGTCATGGATACCCAGTATGCATTCTGCATATGGGCAACGTCCATATTCCGGGCCAGGGAAATCGGCAGGGCCGTAGAAGCCGCCGCCGTCTCATACGGTGCCTGATCCTCAGTAGCCGGTCCCAGCCAGGAAGCGAGAGCAAAGGTGGTAAAAATCCCGTTTCCGCCCTGGCGCAGATAATTAGCGGTCAGCGCCTTCGTAGAATCCCCTGTCGTACCTCCCAGTGCATCCGGAACAGGGTGGTAGAAGAAATACAGAAGCTGCAGTTCTGAAAGGTCCAGATTCTTTGCCGTCGCAGCTTTACCGCCCACAGAGATCCCCTGACGGATCAGAGAGGATTCTGCGGAAGCAATCGCCGAGAATGCCCAGCAGCTCCCGTAAGGAAGCTGGTTCTTCACGGATGTCACCAGATTCTTCGTCCGGGCGTCATATCTGGACGGAAGGACACCCCGGGAAGCCATGATTCCTTCGCCGGAACTTTCCGGCACTTCAATATCCAGTTCAGGAAATATCTTCAATTTCGGCTCCAGGGCCTTCTGTGCATCGATTTCCTCCTGCGTCAGCTCCCGTCCTTTAATATATCTTTTCGCAGCCATTGCTTCCGGCGGGCAGCTGCCGGTCAGCAGGAGCGTCAGGAAAAAGAGCATCGCTGTTTTTCCGAATATTCGTTTCATATCATCCTCCAAAGGCTGTATTGCCTGATATGTCCATAAAAGGTATATGTAACAATATTGTAACATTTGCCCCTGTTCCTGTCAATGCACGCATTTTATGATAACTTTCCTGTCCTTGTGACAAGGCAGGCCGCAATTCCCGCGAAGGGTTTTGCCATATGGACAATTCAGGGGTTTTTTCCATATGAAAAGAGAGCGGAGAAAGGGGCTTCCCTTCTCCGCTCTTCTTTCAATACTGTCTGTTTTTATTCGCCGCACCGGATGAGTCCCACTACGGTTTCAATCCCTACCCCCTGGGCAAACATATCCACCGGCTGCACCGAAGCAATCCGATAGGCTCCGCTGCTGCAGAGGATCTTCAAATCCCTGGCCAGTGTGGCGCAGTCGCAGCTTACATAGACAATCCGCTGCGGGGCCATGGCCAGCATTACGGAAAGCAGACCGGCATCGCAGCCCTTTCTTGGAGGATCTACTACGATCACATCCGCCTGAAGGGGATGTCCTGTCTCCCGGATATGCACGGCATTGGCTTCCGGAAGCACTTCCTCCGCCTTTCCCAGATAGAATTCCGCGTTTGAAATTCCGTTCAGGCGGGCATTTTCCCGTGCATTTTCCACAGCCTGCGGCACAATCTCCACGCCGTACACCTGCCGGGAAGCGCGTGCGAGAAACAGAGAGATCGTCCCGGCGCCGCAGTACAGATCCCATACCGTCTCCTCTCCGGTCAGGGCTGCCGCCTCCAGAGCCGCCCGGTAGAGCTTTTCCGTCTGTTCAGGATTCACCTGATAAAAAGAAAGCGGGGATATTCTGTAACGGTTCTCCCCGATTGTATCCGTAATCACACCCGGACCATAGAGCTGCACCAGCTCCTTCCCAAGGATCACGTTGGTTTTTTCCCGGTTGATGTTCAGAGATACCGATGCGACACCGGGGATTTCCCGCAGCGCCTCCGCCAGCCTGTCCGCTCCGGGGCATTTTCTTCCGTTGATCACAAGACAGACCATTGTCTCCCCGGTGCTGCGGCTTTTCCGGATCAGGATATGGCGGATAAGACCGGTGCCTTTCTCCTCATCATACGGAGCGATATGGTACGCCTCCATATGCTTCCGCACCGTTTCCTGAATCCGCTCGTTCACAGGATCTCCCAGGAAGCAGTGCGCGGTTTCCACAATCTGATGAGAGCGGGCGGCATAAAAGCCCATGGCGATATGTCCGTCCTTTCCCTTCCCGACCGGGACCTGGCACTTATTGCGGTATTCCCAGGGATTCTCCATCCCGAGAACCGGCTTTACAAAGACTTCGGCTGTCTCCCCGGACCGGGTACCGTCGTCCACTGTAAAGCCGCCCAGCCGCCGCAGGGCATTGCCCACCTTTTTCCGCTTCCAGGTCAGCTGAGCTTCATAACGCATGGCCTGGAGCTGGCAGCCACCGCAGGGGCCGGCCGCCGGGCAGCGCGGTTCTGTACGGTCCGGGGAAGGAATCAGTACCTGCTCCAGCTTTCCGTAGCCATAGCCTTTTTTGACTTTCACCACACGGACCCTGGCCAGATCTCCGACTACCGCGTCCCGGATAAAGAGAGGGAAGCCATTCCACTTCCCTATGCCCTCTCCCTGCTCCGTCATATCTTCAATGGATACTTCCACAATCTCGTTCTTTTCCAAAACCCAGTTTCCTTTAAGCCGTACCGGACTTATTTGCTCGTTTTCCGGACGTTGCTGTCAAAAAGCTTCTGAAAGCCCAGCCAGTCCGAATCGTTCAGGGCGCCGGCCAGCAGTTCTGCCATGGATTCCAGCTTCGCATCCGTATTATCCGCCATATGCAGTGCCAGGGCTTCGATCAGCGCCGGTTTTTTCGGCGAACCGTATTCCAGCTCTCCATGGTGGGACAGAATCAGATGCCCCAGCTCATTCGCCTTTTTCTCCGGGAATCCCGGGATTTCCCGGATCTTGTCCATGACCATCTGATAACCGAACACCAGATGCCCGATCAGCTGTCCCCCGTCCGTATAGTCATTCTGCGGGAACGGCGAAAGTTCTCTGACCTTTCCGATATCATGGCACAAGGCGCCGGTAATCAGAAGGTTCCTGTTCAGCGCCGGGTATTTCGTACAGTAAAAATCACACAGCTCCGCCACACGCAGAGTATGCTGCAGCAGCCCTCCCACAAAGCCGTGATGCACGGTCTTGGCCGCCGAATGCTTCACAAAGGCACGGGCAAAATCCCGGTCCTGCAGGAATACAGCCACCAGAAGCTGATGATAATACTCATCCGTCACGGAGTGTACCAGTTCGGTCAGCTTTCCCGCCATCTCCTTCTGGTCGTAAGGC
Source organism: uncultured Lachnospiraceae bacterium (assembly GCA_902783295.1). Taxonomy (GTDB): domain Bacteria; phylum Bacillota; class Clostridia; order Lachnospirales; family Lachnospiraceae; genus UBA3305. The sequence continues at coordinate 1,745 of CACZQT010000447.1, read as the reverse complement.
GTTCTCGGCAGGAATTCCGCCGGATCATACTCCCCTTCCCGGGCTACGCGGACCCGCCGGATATTCAGCTGCAGACTGCCCTGGTAAGCCGTCACATCCCCGTCTATATAAATGTAATCCAGCGCTTCAAAATGGTCGATGCCGCTGGAAAGATCCCAGATCTTTCCGTCCAGCACCCCGCTGGAATCCTGCAAAATCAGCGAGTAATATGTCTTGCCGGCCTTGGTTTTCGCATTCAATTTCGTTTTGCAAAGGTAAATACCTGCGGCATGGTCGCCCTCCCGCAGGTTCCCCAAAGGAATCCTCATTCTGCTAGCTTCTCCTTCAATACAGCAGCTTACCTGGGCTCCAGAACAACTGCAAATGTCTCCTCACCATATCCGTCCCGCCCGCGCCGGCTTACAGTTACGGTCGTTTCATCTCCCGGTTCCGCGTCTACCAGTACAGCCTGCAAGTCCTGCACTGTACGGATTTCACTGTCCCCGATCCGCATGAGTATATCCCCGCTCTGGATTCCTGCAGCCAGAGCAGGCATCCCGGGGATCACATCTGTAACAAAAAGGCCCGGCGGCAAATCCCGAGATTCCGCCATCTCCTGTGTAACCTCCTGTACATGAACCCCCAGCTTGCACGCGGTTTCCCCGTTGGAAAGTCCTTCAATCAGGCTCTTCAGGTCGGAAATGGAATAAGCCGTAATCAGAGAGGACTCTGCTTCTACTCCCGAAGAGCCGATCCAACCGATAATCCGTCCCTGTTCATCCGCCAGCAGGCCGCCTGCGTCCTCCGATCCGGAAATATCCGTATGCAGAATCTGGTAGTTGAAATCCGTATCCTGCACGTCTTCTTCGATATAAGAAATGATGCCCGAAGCCATGGACGTCAGATGCCCTACAGGGCGGCCGACCACTACAGCCATGTCTCCCATCAGGGTCAGGTAGGAATTCCCGAGTTCTGCAGGTGCCAGTTCCTCCGCAGCTCCTTCCGGAAGCTCCGTCAGCGGAAGGCTTACTACCGCGAAACCGCTGGTTCTGTCCATTCCCAGCAGATCCGCTTCACCGCCATAACCTCCGTGAAGGCTGACATGTACTTTTTCCGCATTTTCCAGTAAAGCGCTTTCCGTCAGAATACGGATATCTTCTTTCGTGATAGCAATAATCACGCCGAAACTGTCCTGGTTGTGCGTATAAATACCGCCGAACAGGTCTTCCTGGTCGCGCCTGGCCGTGACGGTCGCAAGGCTGTATTCCAGAACTGAAAAGACCCGCTTCCCGAAGCTGACAAACGACGGCTCATCTTCCTCCGGCCCAGAATTGTCCCCTTTTCCGTCCGGATTTTCCTCTTCTCCGGAAGAGAGTTCCTCCTGAACCGGTGTCTGAGGAGCCTCGCTGCTGTCCACTGCAGTCACCGGATCCCGGGGAATCACAACACTCTCCCGGATATCCGTTATGTGCAGAGCCTTTCTCATCCAGTAACCGGCCGCCGTAAACCCGGCGCCGCCCGCTGCTCCAAACAACAAACCCAGCCCCAGAACAGCTGCAATCCGCTTTCCGGCGGATGCTTTTGCCTGCGGCTCATGAATTGTTTCCCGAATGAACCCCCGCTCATCCTGTTTTCCGTTGTCAGAATCCGACATCAGGCTACCCTCCCTGCTTCAGAGAATACTGGGAAACATCTGTGAAACTGTTTCCCCTGCCTCTTTCTGATCCAACCGATACAGCCTCCTTTACAGGCGGCAAGCCACTTCC
>CACZQT010000446.1 GCA_902783295.1 uncultured Lachnospiraceae bacterium | reverse complement strand
GACCATGACGCCTGTCTCGCTGTCAAGAGCTCCCGTAGGCTCGTCACAAAGCAGTATTTTCGGATTTTTGGCCAGGGCTCTTGCGATGGAGACCCGCTGCTGTTCCCATCCGGACAGTTCGGAAGGGAAATTATGGATGTGATCCTCCAGCCCCACCGCCCGCAGCATATCGTGGCTGCCCAGCGGATCCGGAGCAATTTCTTTCACCAGGGCGACATTCTCGACCACGGTCAGGGTCGGAATCAGGTTGTAACTCTGAAAAACAAATCCGACGGTGGCTGCCCGGTAATCCGCCAGTTCATTTCCTGTCAGGGTGGAGATGTCTTTTCCATCCACAACAATCGTTCCCTCCGTAGGACTGTCCAGTCCGCCCAGAAGGTTCAGGAGCGTACTCTTTCCGGCTCCGCTCTGTCCCAGCACAACGATAAATTTCCCTTCCTCCAGGGCCAGGTTTACATGATCCAGTGCCCGCTGTTCATGCTCGCCGTTCACGTACACCCGGGAGACATTTTTAAGTTCTACAATCGGCATGGCAATGCTCCTTTAAAAACCAATCAGTGCAATCAATACAGTCAATGTAGTTAGCCCAACCTAACCAGAACGCTTTATAAAACCGCCTCTGAAAACGGGCGGCCTGCAGCTATCCAAAATCATTGATAAGATAACTGTTTATATGACGATTAGGTATATCTAACTATTTGGATGGTATCACTTCTCAAGGCGGCTTGTCAATCCTTTTTCTGCGATGTCAGTGATAAAAACTGCGTATAATCCGGAATTCAGTGGTACATGGTAAAAGCGTACGCATGTCGGAAATGATTGGGCGAAAAGCCCATTTTCTTCCGGAACAGGGATGAGAAATAGTAGGTATTGCCGAACCCCAGTGCCTCCGCAATATCCTCAATCCGCCGGTCGGTTTTAAGCAGCAGAGCGCAGGCTTCAATGAGCTGGCAATCGATACGGTAGTTGATGGGTGTGATCCCCAGGTTGTCCTGGAAAAGACGCATCAGGTTGGAGCGGCTGATGGCAAAACGTTGGGTAATGGTTCCTACCGTCAGATTATCCGTGCAGTTTTCCTGAATATATTCCACGATCTCTTTCAGATAACTGTCGGAAAGATCCCGGGAAGTTTGAAGGTCGGGAGTGGTTTCGGCCAGCATATGTATTGTCTCCAGAATACAGGTGGTAAGGGCCATTGCCAGGGACCAGCGGACAGATTCTTCGGTGAGTGTCTGGAGCAGAAGCTCCAGATTATTATGAAACAGATCAGCCAGATTCCCCATGGGGATTACGGCAGCACTCCGGTAGCCCGGGATCAATTCCCGGAACAGGGACGGGTCAGCCCGCAGACTCCAGATTTCGTCTCCTTCCTGGGAAGCCAGGTCACTGCCAAGGGGGCCGACTGAATGGAGTGTATCCGGCATGATCAGGCATATGTCTCCGGAACCATAAGGCAGGATATTCCCGCCCACATTCAGATAGTGGTCACCGTGGAAAGTAAAACTGATTTCGCAGTAATCATGGGTATGGAAAGGGAAGAAACGGCGTACCTGCCCTTCATGCCGCTCAACAGATACAGGATACTGCTGGAGAGATTCTTTCAGATGGCTTGCAAATGCAGCGACAACCTGATTGCTCATAAGAAATGGTTCTCCCTTCTGCTGCCGGATGTTTTTGAATGATGATATGAACAGTACAGCCTTTTCCGGCAGATGCGGGACTGGGAAAAAACTATAAATAATCCGGGGAAAAGGATGGTTTTGTCACGGATTTATGCTGAAAAATGGGATTATACTGCATGGAGTTACTATGCTTTGCATATTATTATACTTTTGAGTGGGGGAATCGTCAATAAAAACCAGCCTGCCCATCATCCCATAAGCAGAAAAAACGGAGAAGTCGTTTCTCATAATGAATACAGGAGACCTGCCATGGAAGATTTTAAACGGAGCACCCCGGAAAGTGTGGGGATCGCATCCAGGACCATACTGGATTTCCTGGATTATACGGAACATAACGGAATTGAACTGCACAGTCTGGCGGTTTATCGGCATGGATCAGTCTGCGCTGAGGGAGCCTTCGCTCCTTACCATTCCGACACACCGCATTTGCTGTATTCCGCTACCAAAAGCGTGGTCGCTATAGCCATCGGGTTTGCCGTGCAGGAAGGGTTCCTGCGTATGGATGAGCGGATCACAGAGGTATTCGCGGAGGAAATGGGAGAATACCGCTGCAGCAGCAACCCGAATATGCTGGAGGTAACTATTGAGCATCTGCTGACCATGTCCTGCGGTCAGGAAAAGGAGATTTTTCCTTACCAGGACAATTGGATTCAGGCATTTCTGCAGCAGGATACCCCCAGAAAACCCGGTACTTTTTTTATGTACAACACGCCGGGCGTAAATCTGCTGGTAGCTGCTCTGAGGAAAAAAACAGGGAAGAACCTGGTAGAGTTTCTGCGGCCACGTCTGTTTGATCCGCTGGGGATGAGTCGCTTCATTCACTGTGACGCCTTGAGAGACGGCACGGAAATCGGGGGCGGCGGACTGTATTGGACTACAGATGATTTTATGCGGTTTGCGCTGTTCCTGCTTCAGAAAGGTGAATGGGAAGGGAAGCAGCTGCTGGATCGCGCCTGGTTTGAAAAAGCTGTCACGAAACAGGTGGAAACACCGGGAGGCCACGACAAATATGGCTACGGCTACCTGATCTGGATGGGGCAGACACGGGGATCCTATCAGTGCTGCGGCATGCTGGGACAATATGCGGTTCTCCTGCCGGAACAGGATGCTTTCCTGGTGACAACGGCGAACTGTTCGCTGTTTCCGGAGGCATCAGACCATGCCGACCGTCTTCTGGATGCGCTGCACAGTATTCTTGCGGCAGGAATGCAGCAGGAGAAGCTTCCGGAAAACAAGGAAGAACAGGCGGTGCTGCAGTACCGTCTGCAGCATCTGGCACTTCCGGCCCTTCACTATGCTTATTCCGATCTGCAGAAAACATTGCCGGGAAGACGGTTCCGGTGTGACCGCGCTGTCGGTACGGATTGTTTTCTTGGTTATAACCTGGCAAATACAAGTCCCCTGCACCGCCTGCCTTTTACAGAACTGGAATTTCAGAATGCAGGCAGGAATCTTGTACTTAGTCTGAGGGCAGAGGAGGAGGTTGCCATTACGCTGGGGATGCAGGGACGTTTCCAATGTACAGAACTGTATGGGGAAAGCGTATGCGCCTGTGCCAGATGGCGGGAACGCAGCTGTCTGGAAGTAGAAATCCGGCTGTTGGAAAGCATCCAGGGAATGCGCTTCCTGTTCCGCTTCGGGAAAGAAGGAACCGTTCTGGAGATAAAGGCAGATCCCCTGCTGATGTTCGATTTTTCCATGGGTGATGTGGACAACTCCGCTTGGACGTTCCATCAGATAGACAGAAAGGAGAAAACAGGCATATGATTCGCTACATTGTTAAACGGCTCCTGATGCTGATCCCGGTAGTACTGGGGGTAACTTTCCTGGTGTTTACCCTTCTTCACTTTACTCCCGGCGATCCTGCAGTAAATGCACTCGGAGCGACTTCCACAGAAGAGGCCAGACAGGCCTGGAGAGAGGAGAGAGGGCTGAACGATCCTTTCTTTGTACAGTTTGCAAACTACTGCAAGGAAGTGTTTCTGCACGGGAATTTCGGACGCTCTTATTCGGGAAACCGCTCCATAAGCGATGAAATCAAGAGCAGGCTTCCTATTTCCGCCAGACTGGCACTTCTGGCTATTCTGATCGATTTTCTGGTGGGAACGCCTATCGGCATCATATCGGCTGTCAAACGATATTCGGCACTGGATAATATCCTGATGCTGCTGGCGCTATTTATGGTGTCGATGCCGGGCTTCTGGATAGGCCTGGAGCTTTCCATCATTTTTGCCCTGAAGCTGCGCCTTTTGCCTGCTTCCGGATTGTACGGTCCCCAGTATTATATTCTGCCGGTTATTTCCATTGCCCTTGGCGGCGTGTCCGCGGCAGCACGTATGACCCGCTCCTGCATGCTGGATGTTATTGGATCCGATTACATGGTGACAGCCCGCGCGAAAGGTGTATCGGAAAAAATCATCATCCTGAAGCACGGCCTGAAGAACGCCCTGATTCCGATTATCACTCAGATCGGTGGAGCGGCAGCCGGCATGATCGGCGGCGCCATGATTACGGAGATCGTTTTTTCGATCCCCGGCATGGGAACATATATGACAAACGCCATCCAGAGCCGTGACTATCCGGTGGTACTGGGCTGCGTGGTAGTGCTTTCTTTCCTGGCCTGCATCATTCTGCTGATTACCGACCTGGCATATGCATTTGTGGATCCTCGAATCCGCGCTCAGTTCGGCGGCGGAAAGAAAAAATCGAAGAAGGAGGATGCGTGATATGTCGGCGAATACAATGGCTGCGGGCACGGAAGCCCTTCCGAAAAAGCGGGGCCTTTGGCAGAACGCATGGAAAAGACTGAAGAGAAACAAGCGCGCGATGGTTGGCATGTATATTATGCTTGCTATTCTTCTGCTCGCGATTTTTGCGCCGGTTATCGCTCCTTATGGATACGATGACCAGGTTCTGACGGAAGCTTTCCAGAGTCCCTCTCTGAAACATCTGTGCGGTACGGATAACTTCGGCCGTGATGTTTTCAGCCGCCTGCTTTACGGCGGGCGCATTTCTCTGACACTCGGCCTGATCGCTGTGGCGCTTTCCACAATCGTGGGAATTATTGTAGGTGCCATCTCCGGTTATTACGGCGGCGCGGTGGATAATCTGATTATGCGCTGCATGGATATCATGCAGTCCATCCCCAGCATTCTTCTGGCAATCGCTATTGCGTCCACCCTGGGCGGCAGCATGGTAAACTGCATGATCGCGATCGGTATTTCTTCCGTTCCTCTGAATGCCCGCCTGATGCGCGGTATGATGCTTTCAGTCCGGCAGAATGAATATGTGGAGGCTGCCAGATGCGCCAACGCCTCCGACCTGCGGATTATGTTCCGGGAGATCATTCCCAATGCAATGTCCCCTATGATTGTGAATATGACGCTGGGCTATGCGGGGGCCTTGCTGAATGCAGCGGCACTGAGCTTCATCGGTCTGGGAGCACAGCCGCCTTCGCCGGAATGGGGCGCTATGATTACCGCGGGAAAAACCTATATTACCCGTTATCCTTATCTGATCACCGCTCCCGGCGTAGCTATCATGCTGACCGTCATCTCTCTGAATCTGTTCGGCGACGGCATCCGCGACGCCCTGGATCCGAAGATGAAGCAGTAAGGAGGAAAGCACCATGGCGAAAGACAATATTCTGGAGATCGAAAACCTGTATGTGGAATATGATACCGACGATGGCGTGGTGAAGGCGGTGAATGGTGTCAGCCTCTCTCTGGAACGAGGCGAAACCCTGGGCCTGGTGGGAGAAACCGGCGCCGGAAAGACAACCATCGCCCGCAGCATCCTGAGAATTCTCCCGGTTCCGCCGGCAAAAGTGACGCAGGGCACGATCCGCTTTGAAGGACAGGATCTGGGAAAGATCAGCGAAGCGGAAATGAGGAAGCTTCGCGGGCACAAGATCGCAATGATTTTCCAGGATCCCATGTCCGCTCTGAATCCGGTTTATACGGTGGGGAGTCAGATTGCGGAAGGCATTGAACTCCATCAGAAGGTCAGCAAGGCGGAAGCGGCAAAACGGGCCGGTGAAATGCTGGAAATGGTGGGAATTCCGCGGGAAAGATATACAGATTATCCGAATCAGTTCTCCGGGGGAATGAAGCAGAGGGCGGTCATAGCTATTGCGCTGGCCTGCAACCCGGATCTGCTCCTGGCGGACGAACCCACTACCGCTCTGGATGTGACAATCCAGGCGCAGGTTCTGGAGCTGATGGAACAGCTGAGGGACAAGCTGGGAACTTCCCTGATCATGATCACGCATGATTTCGGTATTGTAGCCCGCATCTGCGACAGGGTCGCAGTGGTATATGCCGGCCAGGTGATGGAATATGGGTCCAAGAAGGATATTTTTAAAGACTGCCGGCACCCTTATACCATGGGACTGTTCAACTCCCTGCCGAAGCTGGATAAGAATGAGAAGCGCTTAAAGACGATTCCCGGCCTGATGCCGAATCCCATGGATCTGCCCAAAGGATGTCCTTTCGCGCCGCGCTGCCAGAACGCTACAGAGGAATGTATGAAAGGCCGCATTGAACCGAAGGAAGTAACACCGGGACATTTCGTCAGCTGCCTGTATATTCCGGAAAGGGGGATGTCCGTATGAGCCAGACAAACCAGAATGAAACACCGATCCTGGAAGTACAGAACCTGAAAAAGTATTTTAATGTCAGCGCAGGAACCCTGCATGCGGTGGATGACGTTTCCTTTAAGATCTATAAAGGAAAAACATTAGGCGTGGTAGGAGAATCCGGCTGCGGGAAGTCTACCCTGGGACGTACCGTACTTCACCTTCTGGAGAGTACATCCGGAAAGATCTTTTTCGAAGGGAAGGATATTACGAAGGTAAACCGGCATGAGCTTACGCAGGTGCGCCGGGATATGCAGTTCATTTTTCAGGATCCTTTCTCTTCCCTGAACCCGCGGAAGACCGTAGGAGAAGCTATTGCTGATCCGCTGATGCTTCTGAAGGGAGAAAAGGGCAGCCAGCTTTTTGAGGATGTGATCCGTATGATGGATACTGTGGGCCTGGCCCGCCGGCTGTACAATACCTACCCTCACGAGCTGGACGGCGGACGCCGGCAGAGGATCGGCATTGCCAGGGCTATTTCCGTGAATCCGAAATTCATTGTATGCGATGAGCCGGTTTCCGCCCTGGACGTGTCGATTCAGGCGCAGGTACTGAATCTCATGCTGGATCTGCAGGAGGCAAATGACCTGACCTATATCTTCATTACCCACGATATGTCGGTGGTAAAGTACATTTCGGATGATATCTGTGTAATGTACCTGGGACAGGTTGTGGAGAAGTGCCCTTCTGATGAACTGTTTGCCAACCCGCTGCACCCGTACACCCAGGCGCTTCTTTCCGCAATTCCTTTGCTGGATATTGATCAGGAAGTGAAGCATGAAATTCTGCAGGGAGAGCTGACGTCTCCCATCAACCCCAAACCCGGATGCCGCTTTGCCTCGCGCTGCAAGTATGCAACAGCGAAGTGCAAGGAGCCGCAGGAGTTCCGGGAAGTATCAGATGGTCACTTCGTCGCATGCTGCGGCGTTACAGGACAATAACCTTAAGGAGGAACCAACATGAAAAAAGCACTTGCCATTCTGATGGCGGCTGCGATCGCAGCGTCCATGGCCCAGCCTGCCCTGGCAGCGGGCAAAGACAGGCTTATCGTAGCCAGTCAGGCCGATGTTACCACTTTCGACCCGGTCATCGATACCAACAACGTATCGGTGCGCGTACAGTACCTGATTTTTGAAACCCTGTGGAAAGGGGAACTGGATGGCAGCTACAGCCCGGTCCTGGCTACCGAATGGAACTGGGCGGATGACACTCATCTGTCCATCACCCTGCGTGAAGGTGTTACATTCCACAACGGAAATCCCTTTACGGCAGAAGACGTGATGTATTCACTGGAGAGGAACCTGTCCGGTGCTTTCCCGCAGTATTTCCAGAAGATCGATTTCGATCAGTCGGAGATCGTGGACGATTTCCATATCAATCTGGTATTCACAGATGTGGACGCCACCATCATGTATTATCTGGGCAATGTCGGTACAGGCGCCATCGTGGATAAGGAAACCTGTGAAGCCGCTCCGGATGACATCGCCATCAAGCCCATGGGCACCGGCCCCTATGTATTTGAGAACTGGACCGTTGGCGATTCTGTGACGGTTGCAGCAAATGAAAACTACTGGGGCGAGAAGGCTCAGATTGCTACAATCATTTTCCGCTGCGTAGCCGATGCTACCCAGAGAACCATCGAACTGGAAACCGGTGGCGTGGACTTTGCTTACGACGTATCCTACCTGGATGCCGAAGGCTTTGACACCAACCGCTTTGAAGTGGCGATCAATCACGGCTCCATCGTAAACAACCTGTTCTTCAACTCCGATGAAGGCCATAAGATGGCGGATGAAAACATCCGTAAGGCTGTGGCATACTGCATCGACAAGGAAGCTCTTGCGCTCGGTCTGTCTGCCGGTGCTGCCGAGACGTCCTGGTCCGTAGTTTCCGAAGCCCAGATCGGCTACAACAGTGATCTGACAGGGAACGATCCTTATCCGCAGGACTTTGAAAAGGCAAAAGAATGCCTGGCGGAAGCCGGCTATCCGGACGGCATTACTCTGCGTGTAGTGTTCCATGACAGCACGGATTACAACAACATGGTCGAAATCCTGCAGAACTGGTTTGCACAGGGCGGCATCACGCTGGAACAGGACAAGTCCGATTTCGGCACTGCTCTTTCCACCGCACTGGATCGCAGCGGCGACTGGGATATCTTTATCCTGGGCAATGGCTCCAGCTCCGCGCTGATTACTCTGAGCTGGTTCGACAAAAACCAGGGTGCTCCGTTTGCCCAGTTCGTGGATGACGGCATCTATGCCATCCTTGGGGACATGTACGGCACTACCGATTCCGCTGTACAGAACGAGAAAGCAAATGAAGCTCAGGCGTATATTAATGAGCATGTAGGTGCCATTCCGGTAGCCTGCGGATATTCTATCCAGGTTTACGACAAGGCCCTGACCGGTGTTGAATATGCTGATACCGTAGCTCCTATTGTGGACTTTACGAAAGCGCATTTTGAATAATCAATCATCCGGTTTACCCTGGACAGAGAAGAGATACATCTCTGCAGGGAAAGTGAAATAACAGCTCAAAAGAAAAAGGCCATCCGGGGTAACTACGGATGGCCTTTTCTGCAGAAGAACAAAGGACCGTCCCAATGTCATTAATCCCTTTTTCATTGAGGAACGGAAGACAGAGGGACAGTCCCCTTGTCTCAAGAGACAAGGGGACTGTCCCTCTGTCCTCCTCCCTCCCCATGTTCGGCTATTATAGCTTGCGTCCGGCTCAAAAAACAGGTACAAAGAAGATGACAGCTGTATGATTTACCAAT
>CACZQT010000445.1 GCA_902783295.1 uncultured Lachnospiraceae bacterium | reverse complement strand
TTATGTGAACGGTTCTACTCCTTCCGGCGCTGCCGCTTATGAGAAGCGCGGTGTTGCGGTAGACGTTCCCGAGTGGAATCCTGAGAACTGCATCCAGTGCAACTTCTGCTCCTATGTATGTCCTCATGCCGTCATCCGTCCGATCGCTATGACCGAGGAAGAGGCTGCCGCAGCTCCCGCTGCCCTGAAGAGCGCCCCTATGACCGGTATGCCCGGATACAAGTTCGTGATGACCGTTTCCGCCATGGACTGCACCGGCTGCGGTTCCTGCGCGAACGTATGCCCTGGCAAGAAGGGCAACAAGGCTCTGACCATGACCGCTCTGGAGAAGAACGTCCCTCAGCAGGAAGTGTTCGACTATGCACAGTCCCTGCCCGTGAAGGAAGATGTTCTGGAGAAGTTCAAACCCACCACTGTCAAGGGCAGCCAGTTCAAGCAGCCTCTGCTTGAGTACTCAGGCGCATGCGCAGGCTGCGGCGAGACACCTTACGCAAAACTCATCACCCAGCTGTTCGGTGACAGAATGTACATCGCCAATGCTACAGGATGCTCCTCCATCTGGGGCAACTCCTCACCTTCCACCCCTTACACTGTGAACAAGAAGGGCCAGGGCCCCGCATGGTGCAACTCTCTGTTCGAGGACAACGCCGAGTTCGGTATGGGTATGGAACTCGCTCAGTCCGCTCTTCGCAGAGGCCTGAAGGCGAAACTCGAAGCCATCCTTGAAAACGGCAAGAACGAAGAAGTGAAGGAAGCCATCAAGGGCTATCTGGACACCTTCAACAACGGTGCCGAGAACGGTCCCGCTACCGAGAAGCTGATTGCTGCTCTGGAAGCCTGCGGCTGCGAGTGCAGCAAGGAAATCCTGAAGCAGAAAGATTTCCTGAGCAAGAAGTCTCAGTGGATCTTCGGCGGCGACGGCTGGGCATATGATATCGGCTATGGCGGTCTGGATCATGCCATCGCTTCCGGCCGTGACATCAACATCATGGTCTTCGATACCGAAGTTTACTCCAATACCGGCGGCCAGGCCTCCAAGGCTACCAACGTTGGTGCTGTTGCCCAGTTCGCAGCAGGCGGCAAGGATGTGAAGCAGAAGGATCTGGCAGCCATCGGTATGAGCTATGGTACTGTATATGTAGCTCAGATCGCTATGGGTGCGGATTACAACCAGGCTATCAAGGCCATCACCGAAGCTGAATCTTATCCGGGTCCTTCGCTGATCGTTGCCTATGCACCTTGCATCACTCACGGAATCAAGGCCGGCATGAGCAAGGCTCAGACCGAAGAGAAGAAGGCTGTAGAGGCCGGTTACTGGCATACCTTCCGCTATGACCCTCGTCTGGCGGCAGAAGGCAAGAACCCGTTCCAGCTGGATTCCAAGGAACCGAAGGCAGAATATCAGGAGTTCATCAAGGGCGAAGTTCGTTATACTTCCCTGGCGCTGAAGAATCCGGCTCGTGCAGAAGAACTGTTTGCGAAGTCCGAGAACCTCGCAAAAGAGAAGTACGAGAAACTGGTGAAGATGGCACAGGATTGATCTCCTGCTCCAACAAGATTTCAGGGGGAGGCGCACTGACGCCTCCCCCATTTCTCATCTCATAGGAATTTCCTCCGGAATTCCTATGAGATGAAAAACACTCCGTGAGGATGCGCAGGCGCGCGTAAAGGTATTTTGCCGGCGAAGCCGGCCGCGCACCGCGCGAGAGTTTCGCCTTGGCGAAACTCTTTCTTGTCAGAATCATATACGAAGAGAGAAGATGAACCCGTTTTAGGAGGAACAATATGGATCGGAAAGTGATTTTGGGGAAGGTTGACCACACACTGCTGGCACAGGGAGCTACATGGGCGGAGATCCGGCAGCTCTGCGATGACGCCATTGCCTACGGAACAGCATCTGTCTGCATTCCGCCTTCTTATGTGAAACAGGCGAAGGAGTATGTGGGAGAGAAGATGAAGATCTGTACGGTTGTAGGATTCCCGAATGGATATTCTGTGACAGCCGCGAAGCTTCTGGAGACAACGACTGCGCTGGAAGAAGGGGCGGATGAAATCGATATGGTTATCAACATCGGCTGGGTAAAGGATGGCCGGGATGACCTGGTAGAGGAGGAAATCCGCGCTTTGAAAAAGGCCTGTGGGCATGAGCACATCCTGAAAGTCATTATTGAGACCTGTCTGCTGACAGAAGAAGAAAAAATCCGCATGTGCAAAGCGGTAACGAATGCAGGTGCAGATTTTATCAAAACCTCCACGGGTTTTGCCGGCGGCGGAGCTACCTTTGAGGATGTAGCCCTGTTTGCGCGGCATGTCGGCCCGGAGATCGAAATCAAGGCTGCAGGAGGCATTTCCTCTTTTGAGGATGCTGAAGAATTTATACGTCTCGGAGCCGCCAGACTGGGAACCAGCCGCCTGGTGAAGATTGCCAAGGCGGAAGCATAAGGAGATTATCATGGCGGAAATACTGGCGAAAGCCGTATCCATGATTCTGATTATCCTGCTTGGCTACGGACTGAAGCGGGCAGGGTACTTAAGCCGGGATTATTTTCCGATCCTGTCAAAAATATCCCTGAATATTACCCTGCCCTGTGTAATTATTTCCAAATTTTCGGATTTCGAACTGAATCCGGCTTTTCTTCTTTTCGTTCCCATTGGCATCGGGCTGAACCTGATGACCAACGCGCTGGGATTTGCGGCAGGGAAAAAACAGGGACCGCAGAAACAGGCGTATCATATGATCAACCTGTCCGGTTTCAATATCGGCTCTTTTACTCTGCCTTTTGTACAGACTTTCCTGGGGGCACAGGGCGTAGTGGCCGTCTGCCTGTTTGATACGGGAAACTCCATTATGTGCACGGGGGGGACTTATGCGCTGGCATCTGCAGTGGCAGCTTCCGGAGAGAAGCGCAGTGCCGCCGGTTTTCTGAAGAAACTGTTTTCATCTGTGCCCATGGATGTATACCTGACCATGCTCATACTCTCCCTTCTGCATGTGAGGATGCCGCTTCTGGTGCGGACATTCGCCTCTACCGTGGGAGGGGCCAACGCGTTCCTGGCGATGCTGGTCATTGGCGTAGGCTTTGAGTGGAGAATGAAGAGGGAAGAAGTGAAGGAAACTCTGGAAAGCCTGCTGTTCCGATACGGTTTTGCCCTGGTGCTGGCTCTCGGGTTCTATTTCTTGCTGCCTTTCTCTTCGGAAGTACGGCAGGCGATGGCCATGGTGGCGTTTGCGCCGCTTTCTGCTCTCTGCCCGGTTTTCACCCAGCGGATCGGCGGGAATGAAGCTCTTTCCAGCACGCTGAACTCCATTACGATCATCATCAGTACCCTTTGTATCACCGGACTTCTTTTGCTGTTCCGTGGGCTGGGAATGTAAGACCCGGAACCTGGAAACTAAAACCTGAACTTACGGTGTTTCTGCGTCCCACTGCACCCCTCTCTGCAGCCGGAAAAGGAACTGCAGGGCCAGAGCTTCCAGGAGCAGAAGGACAATCTGAACAATAAACCAGGGACCGATTCCGATCTGGTAACGGAACGTAAAGATGATATTCAGGATCAGGGTCAGGAATGCCAGGATACGTACTGCATTGCACATCCGCCCCGGGTTCACGACAAAGCGGAGATACTGAGGCCTGGAAAGCGGGACTGCCTCAGAAGGAGCGCGGTAGTATCGCAGTGTCATCCGGATGACGAGGAGGAGCCCCAGTATGTAGCACACAGCGACCGGTGCAAAGCTTAAGGCCATGGCAGGAAGCAGTCCTATCAGGACATGCAGAATGGCTGCAATCATGGAGTAACCCTTTTCCCGGGTGCGGAGATTCTGGAAATCCTGCTCATCCATGGAAGGATGGTAGGTTTCTCCGGTATACGTGCTGTCCTCTGAAGAGGTATTTCTGAGAAAAGCCATAGGGGAACCTCCTTGGTCGCTGTGGATCCGGCCGGCAGGGCGGCAGGGATCCGGTGGAGTGCACGGCAGCCTGCGGACAGGTGTGAGCCGGGTGTCTTCTGCATCATAGCAGAACAAAACCAAAGGAACAAGAGGTTTGGCCGTAGAAAACTCCCTTCTCTGCAGGGGCTTGAAACGGCTGGAGACTTGCTGTATAATAAAACCATCCTGTATCTGGTTTTTAAAACGAGATGCGCAGAATTCATGAAGTCGGAACCCGGACAGAACACGCAAATAGGGAGAAGGTACAAAATGGCGGAATTTGTTTTAAGCTGCAGTTCACCGGCAGATGTATCCAGAGCTTTTCTGGAAGAACATAAGATTTCTTTTATCTGTTTCCATTATGAACTGGGCGGAAAATCATACATGGACGATCTGGGACAGACGATTCCCCTCCAGGAGTTTTACAGACGTATGGTGGAAGGGGAAATGACCCGCACATCCCAGATCAGTGTGGGGGAATACTCCGACTATTTTGAAGAATTCCTGAAACAGGGAAAAGATGTTCTGCATCTGAGCCTCAGCAGCGGAATTTCGGGAACGTATCAGTCTGCTATGATCGCGGCGGAAGATCTGCAGGCGAAATATCCGGAAAGGAAGCTTCTGGTACTTGATTCTTTATCCGCTTCTTCCGGTTACGGTCTGATTATGGAACGGCTGGCGGAAATGCGGGACAGAGGCTGCTCCATAGATGAAGTTTATAAGTGGGCGGAAGAAAACCGCCACAGAAGCATCCACTGGTTTTTCTCCAGCGATCTGACCTTCTTTATCCGCGGAGGGCGGATTTCAAAAACAGCAGGCGCTTTCGGAAAGATGCTGCATATCTGCCCGCTGATGTGCGTCACACCGGAAGGGAAGCTGGAGGTCAAGGAGAAGATCCGTACCAAAAAGAAAGTCATCCATGCCATCGTGGAAAAGATGGAAGAAGAGGCGGAAGGCGGATACGATTATGATCAGAGTGTCTTTATTTCGAATTCCGCCTGCCATGAGGATGCGGAAGCCGTGAAGAATCTGATCGAGGAAAAGTTCCCGAAGTGCAAAGGAAAAGTCCGGATTTTTGATATCGGAAATCTGATCGGCAGTCATACCGGACCCGGTACGGTGGCTATGTTCTTCTGGGGGCAGGAACCGCGGAAAGACTGAGACAGAATGAAATCAGACAAGCGTCTGTAAAAAAAGAGATGTATTCAGACATCTTCATGAAGTGTTCATAATATTGGGGATGAAAAGGGAGCGATAAAGAATGGCAACATTGGCGGAAAATCTTTCGCACGCTGCTGAAAGGCAGTTCATGAGTACGCTGGTAGATGGTCTGTACAAGAAGATCAGCAGGGCGGAAGACAGGACAAAGGCTTATCTGGACATTCTGGATGTGGCCGAAAAATTCTATGGAAAAGGAATCAAAAAGGAATCTTTCGAGAAAGTAAGGCAGGGTATACAGAATCCGGATAACCGCTGGATGCGTTTCCTGAACCGTGTGATAGATGAGGCGAATCCGCAGTTCGCGAAAAAGATGCTGCTGAATCTGGGTTATGAAACCTTTTTCAGAGGTACCAGAACGATCCGGGCTACCCGTGAAAAATACAACTGCAATATTCCCTGGCTGATTCTCTTTGACCCGACCAATGCCTGCAACATGCACTGCAAAGGGTGCTGGTCCGGCACCTACGGCGCCAAGAGCCACCTTTCCTTTGAAGATATGGACAAGATCGTTTCACAGGGAAAAGATCTGGGACCGCATCTGTATATGCTGACCGGCGGGGAGCCTCTGGTCCGCAAGAAGGATATCCTGCGCCTGGCAGAAAAACACAATGACTGCTTTTTTGCCCTGTACAGCAACTCGACGCTGATCGATGAAGAGCTCTGCCGTGAAATCGTACGCCTGGGAAATATCACTTTCCAGCTTTCCATCGAAGGAACTCCGGATACGAATGACGCCCGGCGCGGTACAGGTCATTATGAAGCTGTTATGAAAGCGATGGATCTGCTCCGGAAATACGGGATTGTTTTCGGTATTTCTGTCTGCTATACGCGGGAGAATATTGAAGCCGTAACCAGTGATGAGTTCCTCCGCCTTATGGCAGCCAAAGGAGCCAGGTATGGATTTTATTTCCATTACATGCCGGTAGGGAACAACGCGGTTCCTGAACTGATGCCTACGGTGGAACAGCGCCGGAAGATGATAGACCGGATCCGCTATATCCGTTCTCCCGAATGTGATATTGATTTCTACCCGATGGATTTCCAGAATGACGGAGAATTTGTAGGAGGCTGCATTGCCGGCGGACGGAATTATTTCCATATCAATGCCAATGGGGATGCGGAACCCTGCGTTTTCATCCACTTCTCGGATACAAACATCCATGACAACAGTATTCTGGAGATGCTTCAGAGCCCGCTGTTCATGGCGTATCATGAAGGGCAGCCGTTTAACAGGAATCATCTTAGACCCTGTCCGATGCTCGAGAATCCTCAGCTGCTCCGTGAAATTATAGAAAAAACAGGAGCACATCAGACAAACGAGGAAGCGCCGGAAGATGTATATCACCTGACGGGAAAATGTGAACAGTACGCGAAGGACTGGGCGCCTGCAGCAGAGGAAATCTGGGCGTCGCAGGTGCATAAGAAGCCCGCGTATGAGAACTACACAAAGGAAAAACAAGAGCATCCGGAACTGGCTGCGTTTGAGCATTCCGGACAGGAAGGCGGCCGGGCGGAGTAATGTCCGGTATACAAATGAAATAAAGAGACTGTAAAAGAGGTTGTGAAAACCCGGAATGATTTCCGCGTTTTTACAACCTCTTTTCTATTTTGGGCGTAGAAGACTCCCTCCCCTGCAGGGGAGGGAGATAAATAACAAACCAGTGAAGCGAAAGTGGTGGGAGTGCGTCACAAGGCTCGTACATGGCGTGTACAGAACCTGTTCGGTTTCTGTGAATTTGGGAAATCCGGTTGACAGCATGTTGCGTGACAGAAGCTCCGGATTGTGATATAGAAAAAGAACCGCAGCTTCCCGGAATTATTACCGGCGGAGGTGAAGAAAGCTTATTGGGGATTTGTGGAATGGAAAGGAGAGGATGCGTGCCGCCGAAAAAGTGAACCACAGGATCAGGGAGCCGGAGAGGCCTTCCCTGGCACGGAAGGTATATCATTGCCGGTTCTTTGCCGAAAAAAGAAAGGAGCCAGGTAATGCGGAAAAAACCGAACACGAACAAGTACAGAAGGAAGGTGACAGGAAGAAGGCTGGCTTTGCTGCTGTCCGTAATTCTTGCGGCAGGACAGCTGCCGATGCCGATTCATTCCGAAGAATTTCCGGAGGAAATGATCTCGGAGGAAATACGGCTGGAGGAAGCATTTCCGGAAGAAGTTCAGCCGGAAGAAGTGATTCTGGAAGAAATGATCTTTGAGGAAGCGGTTCTGAAAGAGACAGACCGGCAAAAGGTAATTCCGGAACAAGGAGAGCAGCAGGATATTGCGCTGGAACTGATTCCGCTGGAGGACGAGACCGGCCTTTCTGATGAAACAGTGCTGTCTGAAGCGGCACAGCCTGCGGAAACAGAGCCTCCCGAGGAAACAGAACCGGCAGCGGAAGCCAGGCAGAAAGTGGAAACAGAGTTGGTGACGGAGACAGAACCTGCAGCAGATCATGCGGAACCGTCAGAAACTGAGTCGCCTGTAGAGACCGAAGCGGTGACAGAAACGGAAGAACCGGCAGAGGAGGAGCCGTCATCGGAGATCGAGTCGTCCGTTGAGACAGCGCCGGTGACGGAGACAGAGCTGTCGGCAGGAAGTGGAGAATCTAAAGAAGCAGAGCCGTCATCGGAGCTCGAATCGCCCGTGGAACCAGAACCAACGGCGGAGACAGAACCGGCAGCGGAGACGGAATCGCCCGTGGAAACAGGGCCGACGGTGGAGACAGAACCGGCAGCGGAGACGGAATCGTCTGTGGAAACTGAACCGGCAGCGGAGACGGAACCGGCGGCAGACACGGAATCGCCTGTGGAAACAGAGCCGGCAGCGGAGATGGAATCGCCCGTGGAAACAGAGCCGGCAGCGGAGACGGAATCGTCCGTGGAAACAGAGCCGGCGGTGGAGACAGAACCGGCGGCAGACACGGAATCGCCCGTGGAAACAGGGCCGACGGTGGAGACAGAACCGGCGGCAGACACGGAATCGCCCGTGGAAACAGAGCCGGTGGCAGAGACTGAACCTGTGGAAGAACCGCTGCAGCCGGAGCAGCCTGCGGAAACAGAGCCGGCAGCTGAAACAGAGATACCTGCAGAGCCTGAAACGGAACCGTCTACGCAAATCGTGGTGGAGCTGATTTCGGAAACGGAACCCGAAGAGGAACTTCCGCTGCTTGAAACTCTTTCGGAAGAGCCGGTACAGAATGATTCTTCCAAAGAACTGACGCTTATAGATGCCGAAGAGAAGCCTGTGCGGACGGATTTCCCGAAAGAAGTACTGGAGGAGAATACGTTTTCGGAAGAGCGGACTTCCGGAGAAAGGGAACCGGTCACGAACGTTTTCCCAGAGGAACAGGGAACAGGAAAATCTGAATCCTTTCCTGACAGGAAAGAATCTGAAATAAGTGTTCCGGACAGAGAGGATCAGGGGAATCCGAATGGGGAAGAAGCTGCCGGATCCATAGAAGGGAGCTTTCCGGAACAGACTGTTCCTGAGTTCAGCACAGCAGATGAAAACGTTTCGGAGCTTTCCGGGACAGAAACGACCGGGCCGGAAAAGCCTGCTCCTTCTTCTGAAGAGGCCTCTTCAGAGGCAGACACGCCCCGCGCGGGCTTTTCTGCTGACCGGCAGGAGATTTTACTCATACCGGCTCCCCTGGAGGGAGAAACTGCCTATCAGCAGAATGTACCGGTAGGTATCCGGGTGGCGGAACTTCCGGAGTCGGCAGGTATCCGGAAAATCTCTTACCGGGTACAGCCGGTGGGGGATATAGAACCTTCTACGACCGGGATCCTTCTGGAAAAAGACAGTCCTGCAGAGGGGGTGAGCGGGTGGAAAGGATCTATGGTAGTCCCTTCGGACGGGATGGAAGGCCTGGTACAGGTAGAACTGGAGGTAGAGGACTGGGAAGGCGCCAGGACAACGCAGGTGATGGCGCTGGATGTGGACACGGTAGCTCCTCGTATTACTGTAGAATATGACAATAATGACGTCCGGAACGGGAAATATTTCCGTGAACCCCGTACAGCCCGGATCGTCATAGAAGATGCGCATTTTGACCGTAACCTGGTGCAGATCCGGCAGACAGCTTATGGAGAGGCGGGAGAGCTCCCGGTACCGGCTGTCCGATGGACGGACCAGGGCAGTCTGCACCTGGCGGAAATCACCTTTGACCGGGACGGAGCGTATACGCTGGAGGTTGAAGCGGAGGACCAAAGCGGAAACCTGTCTGCCCTTCCGGTTTCGGACAGTGCGGCTCCCCTTTCCTTCATCATAGATACGCGGGCAGGGGAACTGTGGCATCTTTCAGGCCTGGAAGAAAATGGGATTCTGGGATTCGATGGCTATGCATCGGATCCGGACGCAGAGGTGGAGCTTTCTTTTACAGGTGAAGACCTGGAGGGATACAGCCTGTCGCTCTTTCGCGCACGGCCGGACGCAGTTTCGGACAAGGCCGAAAGTCCCGGGATTTCCCGGGAGGATGTGACCGGGGAAATACTCCCGCAGAAAGAAGGAGATTCCGCGGATAGCCTGCGCTTTACCATTCCACCCAGAGATGCAGGAGGAATCAGTAATGACGGATGGTATACGCTCTCTGTCTGCGCCTGGGATCTGGCTGGAAATCGCCAGGAAAAGACGTTCTGCTTTCAGGTCAACCGCTTTGGGTCGGTGTATCAGGTGGAAGGAGAACCAGCGCAGTCCGTTTCAGCGGAAACTGATAAGAATGTCCCCGGAACCGGCTCTTTGACGGCGGTGTCCCGGCCGGGGGTCCTGGAAGGAGAACTGGTCATCCGGGAGTATAATCCCAGCCGCCTGCGAAAGGCCAGGGCGGCAGTGCAGCGGGAAGACGGGAGCCGGGATGTTCTTCTGGAAGGAGAAGAAATTCTCCGCACAGAGGAGATCTGGCCGGGCGGTGCCGGTTACTGTTATATTTACAGAATACACCCTTCCGACTTTTCGGCAGACGGAACCTACCGGCTCCGGCTGGATTCCGCGGACATGGCAGGACATAATGCGGAAGAAAGTGAGTCCGCCGGCTATGAACTGGCCTTCCGCGTCGATGCCACAAAGCCGGAACTCGTGAAAGTGAACGGTCTGGAACATTCGCAGCTGCGGGGAAGCTCAAGGACCGTACAGGTGGAAGCCTTCGACGCATCCGGTATCTGCCGGGCGGAAGCCAGGGTTGACGGACAGACTGTCTGGGAAAAGGAGGATTTTGCGGATCCCACGCATATACGCGGCAGTTTTGAGGTGACAGAAGGTGAGGAAAGGGAGGTGCAGATCCTTTTGACGGACCTGGCCGGCAATGTACTGGATACCGAAGAAAAAGATGAAGGTGGAGAATACAGCTTCCTGCCGGATTATCCTTTTGCCAGAACGGTAACTATCCGGCAGAGCGGCTTCGGTTTTGGTGATCCCGGAGAGAAAGGAATTATTCCTGAAATCCTTTTTCTGGCCGTGCTGGCTGTGATTCCATCTGCAGGATTGTTTTACAGAAAGCCTTTACGGAAAAGGGCGGCAGATCTGTTCAGAAAGAGAAAAACAGGAATCGCCCGCGATTCCTGACCCCCCTGACAGCTGTACTTGACAAGGGATACGGCACTGATTAGAATGAGGAACAGGACGGCTGCGAAAGGCGGCCGTCCTGTTTGGCGTATTTTTGCAGATTACCATATATGTGGGAAAGGAGGGAAAATAATGGAGATGAAGTCCGAAAAACCGATGTCCAAGATGGCTATGCTGAATCTCTTCCTGAAGGGCAGTAAAGTATTGTTCGTCATCGCCATACTTTCCTCTGCCCTGGTTTCTGCGCTGGAAGCCGTCACGCCGCAGATTATCCGCGTTGTTGTGGACTATTGCCTGGATGGTCATCCGGAATCAGTGCCCGGATTTGTGCAGCGATGGCTGAATTCCCTGGGAGGAAGGGATTTCGTTCTGAGGCACCTGTACCTGGCCGGAGCTGCTGTACTGGTGATAGCTGCGGGACAGGCCGTGTTCCGATATCTGAATCAGTATATGAATACCCGGGCGACGGAGAAGATGGTTAAAACGGCCAGGGATCTGCTTTATGCCCATATCGAGAGACTTCCGTTTTCCTGGCATATGAAAAACCAGACCGGGGATATTATCCAGCGCTGCACCTCGGATATGAACACCGTGCGTATGTTTGTTTCCGAACAGCTGGTGCAGGTGATCCGTATTGTGATCACCATGGCGTTTTCCCTGGTGATGATGCTGCTGATGAGCCCCCGCCTGACACTGGTTGTGCTTTTTTCAGTTCCTTTTCTGTGTGTGTTTTCTTTTGTCTTCTATCAGAAGGTAGGGCATTATTTCCTGGAGTGTGAAGAAAACGAAGGTGTGCTCTCAGCCATGGCGCAGGAGAATCTTACCGGCGTCCGAGTAGTGCGGGCATTCGGTCGGGAAAATTTTGAAAGAGAGCGCTTTGGAAAACAGAACCGGAAATATACAGACGTATGGATGAAGCTCTGCCGGATACTGGCTCTTTACTGGGCTTCCGGAGATTTTCTGACGGAGGTCCAGATTCTTACGATCGTTGTTGTGGGCTCCATTCTCTGCGTAAACGGACAGATGTCAGCGGGAGAACTGATTGCCTTTGTTTCCTATAACAGGCAGCTGATCTGGCCGGTCCGGCGGCTGGGCCGCATGCTCTCTGATATGAGCAAGGCAGGCGTGTCCATGGACCGACTTCTGTATATCCTGAATTCCCCGGCCGAAGAGTGGCCGGGCAGCGAAGAGCCTTCGATGGAGGGGGATATCTGTTTTGACCATGTAACTTTCGGCTACGAAGGAGAAGAGGTGCTTTCGGATGTTTCCCTGACAATTCCGGGAGGCAGCACGCTGGGAATTCTGGGATCTACCGGAAGCGGAAAGACGACCCTTATGCACCTGCTGAATGGTCTTTACAATCCGGACAAAGGAGAAATCAGTATCAGCGGAGTGCCGATCCGGAATATTTCCCTTCCCTGGCTGCGGCGCCATGTGGGGATTGTCCTGCAGGAACCGTTCCTGTTTTCCCGTACCTTATTGGAGAATATCACCATCGCTGCGGAAACTGACCGCCGGAAGGTAGATGAAGCAGTCCGGATTGCCGCATTGGATGAGAGCGTGGAACGTTTTGCAAAGGGGTATGATACGGTAGTCGGTGAACGGGGCGTGACTCTCTCCGGCGGCCAGAAGCAGAGGACGGCCATTGCCAGGATGCTGGTACAGGATTCCCCTGTGATGATTTTTGATGACTCTCTTTCAGCCGTAGACGCGGAAACGGATGAAAAAATCCGCCATGCGCTTCGGAAGGTAATGGGAGAGAAAACCGTCATTCTGATTTCCCACCGGGTTGCTACTCTGATGGAAGCGGATCAGATCATTGTACTGGAAAACCATCGGATCGCCCAGCAGGGAACCCACCGGGAACTGCTGAACCAGCCGGGACTGTACCGGCGCATTTATGAGATTCAGAATCCGGAAGGAGGCGATGTATAGATGGATGAGAAAAAAGAAACCTATACAAAGCTTCCCTGGTTCGGACTGGGCAAGGTTGGTCCTTATCTGGCACCGTACCGCCGGAAGATGATCAGTATGGTCGTACTCGGCCTTCTGGGAACCGTCCTGGATGTGGGGAATCCCATGTTCTTCAGCTATGCGCTGACGCACTTTGTGGAACGGGGAACCCTTGTGGGCCTGGGGCCGTTTGTGGCTGTTTATCTGGGAGCTATTGTACTGGTTGTACTGGCAAACTGTATTTCTGCGTACCGGACCTGTGAAGTGGAACTTTATGTAGGCCGTGACATGCGGCAGGCGGGATTTGACCACCTGCAGACGTTGTCTTTTTCCTACTATAACCAGAATTCCGTAGGCTATATTCATGCGCGCGTCATGAGTGATACCGACCGTATCGGCGGCTGGATCGCCTGGGGAATTATGGAGTGTGTATGGAATTTCAGCTACCTTTTCGGCATCATCGGCGTTATGCTGTTCCTGAACTGGAGAATGGCGGCGCTGATCCTCACGCTTGTGCCGGTAACGGTCGTACTGGCTGCTTACTTCCAGACAAAAATGATAGTTCTTGGCCGGAAGGTCCGGGAGATCAACTCCCGGATAACCGGGCATTATAATGAAGGAATAACCGGAGCCAAGACCATTAAAACACTGGTGATCGAAGACAAAATGCAGCGGACGTTTGAGGAGGAAACGGAACTTATGCGTTCCACCTCTGTGCATATGGCTCATTTCCGCTCCCTGTTTCTCTCGGCGATTTCTTTTTCCGCCTCCTGCGCGCTGGCGCTGGTGCTATGGCGGGGAGGGGTGATTACGGCCAGAGGCGCCATGGAAATCGGAACGCTCTCGGTCTTCATGTCCTATGCACTGGGTATGATGGAACCGATCCAGTGGATTATCCGGGCTCTTTCGGAACTGGTGAATGTGCAGGTGAATATTGAACGTTTTACCAGGCTCATGGAGACGGCTTCGGAAGTCGCGGATACGCCGGAAGTTGTGGAAAAGTACGGGGATTCTTTCTGCCCGAAAAAAGAAAACTGGGAACCGCTGTACGGTGATGTGGAGTTTCAGGATGTGAGTTTCCGCTATCCGGACGGGGAAGAAATGATTTTCGAACATTTCAGCCTGAAAGTGCCGCAGGGCACCAATGTGGCCATCGTGGGAGAAACCGGAGCCGGCAAATCCACTCTGGTGAACCTGCTCTGCCGGTTTTTCGAGCCGACGGGAGGCCGGATCCTGGTGGACGGGAAAGATGTACGGGACAGATCCCAGCTGTGGCTTCACAGCCATATCGGCTATGTGATACAGACGCCTCACCTGTTCTCGGGGTCTATTGCGGAAAACCTTCGCTATGCGAAACCGGATGCCACCCTGGAGGAGATGAAGGCGGCCATGCAGGCGGTAGCTGCGGATTCTATTCCCAAGAGAATGGGGAACGGCTATGACAGCCAGGTGGGAGAAGGCGGAGACCTGCTCTCTACCGGTGAAAAGCAGCTGATCTCCTTTGCGAGGGCGGTGCTTTCCGACCCGAGGATTTTCGTACTGGATGAAGCGACCTCTTCGATTGACACGGTTACGGAGAAGAAAATCCAGGATGCTACGGAAATGATGCTGAAAGGGCGGACTTCTTTTGTGATCGCTCACCGCCTTTCTACCATCCGGCGGGCAGACGTCATCCTGATGGTGGACAACGGGAAAATCATTGAACGGGGAACACATACGGAACTGATGAACCGGAAAGGCGCTTATTACCGGCTGTATATGCGGCAGTGCTCGCTGGAAGCGGTGAAAACGGCGGAGGCATAGAAGAGGAGTTCAGAATGGCAAGGAGGTGCGGATGAATGAGCCGGAGGGATAAAACGAATTACTACCTGGACCTGGCAGATGTGGTTTCAAAACGGGGAACCTGTCTGCGGAGACTGTACGGAGCCGTGATTGTAAAGAACGACGAGGTGATTTCCACCGGTTACGTGGGGGCTCCGAGAGGACGGAAGAACTGCTCGGATCTTGGGTTCTGCATCCGGCAGAAAATGAATATTCCCCGGGGGGAGCGCTACGAGCTCTGCCGGAGTGTCCACGCCGAGGCCAATGCCATCATCAGCGCGGAGCGGAACAAGATGATCGGCGCGGTGCTGTACCTTTCCGGACGGGAGGTTTCCACGGGGGAGTATATCCGACAGTCCAGCAGCTGCTCAATGTGCAAGCGCATGATCATCAACGCCGGGATCGAAAAAGTGGTCATCCGGGACACCGAGAACGAATACCGTGTGGTGGAAGTGAAGGACTGGATTGAAAACGATGAATCCCTGAGCGGGACGTTCGGATATTGACGGAAGTGAGGAAGGATGAACGAGACGGGACTGAACCATTTTGATGAAGCCGGGAATGCCGTTATGGTGGACGTGTCCGGGAAAACCCCGACCCGGCGGGAAGCGGTGGCTTCCGGAAAGATCCGGGTGAGCCGGGAGGTTATGGATGCAATCCTGGCCGGAACCATGCAGAAGGGGGATGTGCTGGGGGTAGCCCGGGTAGCCGGGATTATGGCGGTCAAACAGACTTCGGCCCTGATCCCCCTCTGCCATCCGCTCCCGATCAGCAAATGTTCTGTAGATTTTGAAACGGACCGGGAAGCCCTGACGGTGACAGCCCGCTGCCTGGTCAGGGTAGAGGGGCTCACCGGCGTGGAGATGGAAGCTCTGACAGGTGTCAGTGTTGCGCTGCTTACTGTCTATGATATGTGTAAAGCCCTGGATAAGCGGATGGAGATCGGAGAAATCCACCTTGAACGGAAATCCGGGGGTAAAAGCGGGGATTTTGTGGCCTGACGGCAGTGTGAAAGAGGACAGGATGAAGGATCATTTTGGAAGGGAGATCGATTACCTCCGTGTGTCGGTGACAGACCGCTGCAACCTGCGGTGTACTTACTGTATGCCGGAGGAAGGGGTGCCTCCGCTTACGCATGCACAGATCCTGCGCTTTTCCGAGATTCTGCGGATCTGCGAGGCAGCGGCAGACCTGGGAATTCATAAGGTGAAGGTGACCGGGGGGGAACCGCTGGTGCGGAAAGGGATCGTTTCGCTGATCCATGACCTGAAGCAGATTCCCGGCATAGAGCAGGTTACCATGACAACAAACGGAATTCTGCTGGGTGAGATGTATGAGGAGCTTGCCGAAGCCGGGCTGGACGCTGTCACAGTGAGCCTGGATGCCGTAACTCCGGAAAGCTACCGGAGGATCACCCGGCGGGATGAACTGGGGAAGGTGCTTGCATCCCTGGAGACAGTGAAGGAACGGGGACTGATTCCCTGCAAGATCAACTGTGTAGCGCTGCCGGATACTCCGGACGAGGAACTGGGAGCCATTGCCGGTTTTGCCCGGGAAGCACCGGTGCATGTACGCTTTATTGAACTGATGCCTCTGGGACATGGCTCCGGAATAGAGAGGCTGCCTGAAGAAGCCTGCATGAAACGGCTTTTTCCGTATACCGGGCTGCTGGTTCCTTTTGATGGAATCCTGGGGAACGGACCGGCCCGCTACTATACTGCGGAAGGGTTCCGGGGAAAAATCGGTTTTATCAGCGCCATCAGTCATGCGTTTTGCGACAGCTGCAACCGCCTGCGCCTGACATCGGAAGGGTTTCTGAAAAGCTGTCTGTATTACGATACAGGAGTGGACCTGAGGCCGGCGCTGGAAGAAGGGGGCAAAGAAGCCCTGCGGGCAGCTGTCCGCGCAGCAGTGGAACGAAAACCACTCTGCCACAGTTTCCGTAAAACGGAAAATGAGGAAAAAAGAGAAAATACAGACCGCCGGGATGCAAGGCAGATGTCGCAGATCGGGGGGTAAGGAGGTATTTTATGAAGGGGAAAAGACTGCGGGCAGCGATCGTTACTTCCAGCGACTCCGGATACCGGGGAGAACGGGAGGACCTGAGCGGGCCTGCAATCCGGGAAATGTTGGAAGAAGAAGGGTATGAGGTGGTTTCTCAGACGATTCTCCCGGATAACCAGGCCATGCTCGAAGAATATCTGTCGACTGCAGCGGATGAGGACCAGGCAGATCTGATTCTGACTACCGGGGGAACCGGTTTTTCTCCGAAGGATGTGACGCCGGAGGCGACACTGGCGGTATGCACGCGTATGGCGCCCGGGATACCGGAGGCCATGCGGTCGGCGAGCCTCGCCATTACTCCCCGCGCCATGCTGAGCCGCGCGGCGGCCGGCATCCGGGAAAAGACCCTGATTATCAATCTTCCGGGAAGTCCGAAGGCCGTTCGCGAATGTCTGGCAGTGATTCTTCCCGCGCTGGAGCACGGGCTTCGTATTCTCCGGGAAGAGGAGGGGAACTGCGCGGGGCAGGGGTGAACCGCTTCGGAAAGTTTTCAAAAAGTTCCCCTAGCCAGAAGGACATTTTTGTGGTAAAATAAACCGATACTGGGGTCGGAGCTGCCTGAAACAGGCAAAGTTTTTCTGTCTCCGGAAGTATTTACCTATCAAGGAGGTTAATCATGAGTGATGATCGGGATTATCGCCCGGCACGTAAAACGTACGGCAAGTCAGGATCCGGTGCGTTCGGAATTCTGAGCAAGCTGATTGCGCTTGCGGCGACAGCAGTCGGAGCTTATTTTGTATATCGAATTTACAGTCTGAATATTCTTCCGCCGCTGTATCTGGGTGTTGGGGCAGCAGCACTGGGCATTCTGCTTCTTCTGATCTGGATTCTGGTATTCCGCAGAGGTACGGCTCCCCGGGTAATCGGAGCTTTATTTGCCATACTGATCGGCGCCGGACTCGGCGTGGGTTCCTATTTCCTGCAGCAGACGGAGGAAACGCTGGTAGAACTGACCGGTACGACCGTTGTGACGCAGAAGGACGAAGTAGCCTTTATTGTTCTCGGCGACAGCGAAATCCAGACCCTGAATTCCCTGGGCAGCAGCCGTGTCGGCATCCAGGCTTCCCTGGACCGTGCAAATACGGATAAGGCTCTTCGTGAACTGGAAAGCCAGATCGGAAATTCTCCTATGCTTCAGGAGTTTACCGGTATGGGCGATATGGTACAGGCTCTGTTCGACGGCCAGGTGGACGCCATTCTGTTCAACGAATCCTACCGTGACCTGGTAAACGATGAATTCCCGGATTTCGATGAGGATACACGTATCGTGGATACGGTTACCTACGAGACGGAAGTCAAGATTTCCGATAAGGAAGAAACCGAGAGCAAGGATGTTCTTTCGGAATCGTTCATCATTTACTTCAGCGGTATCGATACGTACGGTGATATCACTGCGCGCAGCCGCAGCGACGTGAACATCATGGCGATTGTAAATCCCACTACACACCAGATCCTTCTGGTGACGACTCCTCGTGATTACTATGTACAGGTTCCCGCCGTGGGTAATGAGCTGGATAAGCTGACTCACGCGGGCATCTACGGTGTGGATGCTTCCATAGCCACTCTGGAGCAGCTCTACGATATCGATATTAACTATTATGTTCGTATGAATTTTACGGGCTTCATGAATATCGTGGATGCTCTGGGAGGCGTAGAAGTTTACTCCAGCCAGAACTTTACGGGTGAAGTTTACGGCTATTACTTCTCCAAGGGCTATAATACCGTGAACGGGGAGCAGGCTCTGAGCTTTGTCCGGGAACGTCATTCCTTCGCAGACGGGGATACGCAGCGTGCGAAGAATCAGATGGAGATGATCAAAGCCATCACCAAGAAGATCGCTTCTCCTTCCATTCTGACTTCCTACACGTCTCTGCTGAACAGCCTGTCGAATTCCTTCACCACGGATATTCCCAGTGAAAAGATCCTGGAGCTGGTGAAGATGCAGCTGTCTTACGGCGGCGGCTGGGATATTGAGTCCTTCAGCGTGTACGGCAAAGGAGCTAGGAGAACGACCTATTCCATGGGTAACCGCAGCCTGTATGTAGCTCTGCAGGATACTCCTTCCATTGAGAAGGCCAGATCGCTGATGCTGCAGGTTATGGACGGTGCGCTCATTGCT
The DNA here is from genome assembly GCA_902783295.1 of uncultured Lachnospiraceae bacterium. Lineage (GTDB taxonomy): Bacteria > Bacillota > Clostridia > Lachnospirales > Lachnospiraceae > UBA3305. Next base: position 6,232 of record CACZQT010000445.1, on the reverse strand, counting down.
GATCTGGACCTGACTGAAAGGGTCCTGGAGTAATCCAAACCGGTGGAATGTATGACTGACTTTAAAACAAAAATCAGACCGCTTACCAGGAATGAATACATCCAGTCGATTCTGGGGGCAGTTATATTTGCCGTTGGGGTAAACTTCTTTGTCGTCCCCAGCGGCATTTACAGTGGAGGTGTGCTCGGTATCAGCCAGCTGCTGTATGCGCTGGTGAAGCATGTAGCTCCGGGAATGGCAAGATTCAATTTTACCAGTATCCTGTATTATCTCCTGAATGCCCCGCTGTTCTTTCTTTCCTACCGGGTTTTCAGCCGGAATTTCTTCTTCAGGAACGTCCTTTGCGTAACGGTGGAAACCATTGCGCTGGCGTTGATTCCCATTCCGGAGAAAATGCTGGTGGACAGTGTGCTGACCTCGACAATTATCGGAGGCCTGATCGTCGGTACAGGCGCAGGCCTGATTTTCCGGGCAAGGTCCTCTGCCGGAGGCACGGACATTATCGGCATGGTTCTTACGCAGAAGTACAGGGATTTTTCTGTGGGACGTCTTTCCTTGAGCGTCAATGCGGTGATTTATACGATCTGCGCCTTGACCATGGATGTTTCGGTAGCTATATATTCCATCATCTATTCGGTGTTTATGAATATGATGGTAGACCGGATTCATGAACAGAATATCTGTACGGAAATCACGATCTTTACCAAAAAAGACCCGCATCCGATTGTGGAATTCATTACCGGCGAGCTGCATCATTCCGCCAATTACTGGGAAGGAACCAGTGCATTTACCGGGGAGAGGGATTTTATTATCTATACAGTCGTGTCCAAATATGAAGCCCATAAGCTGGATGCCTTCCTGTATGCCTATGATGATAAAACCTTTGCAGTAAAGAACAACGGTGTTGCCCTTCACGGGAATTTCAAGAAACACCTGTAAGGCAGTACTGCAGGATGTGATATTTGTACCGGAATGTCGTATTGATTCCGATATTTTTAACACGGAGCAGGAAAACCGGTGTATTATACAGAATGGCAGCGCGCTGCCGTCATCCGGCGGACTTCAGAATGCTGTGGGTGACGTGGCTGTGATCCATGACAGGAGAGGCCGGAAAAAAGAGCTGAAATCCCTGCGGTGCTGCAGCACTGCGGGGATTTCTTCTTCAGAATTCTCTGAAAAAAGATGTTGACTTCTGCAAATGAATGAGGTAATATGTGGAGGTGCCGTGAAGAACGGACGAAAAAGCACGCAGATGTGGCGGAATTGGCATACGCGCATGATTCAGGTTCATGTCCATATTACTTGGGTGCGGGTTCAAGTCCCGCCATCTGCACTTCGGGAACGTTCTTTACGTTCCTTTTTTTTACCTGCGGCAGGAGCGTGAACGAATCAGAACGAAGGCATATTGTTCATTCCCTGCAGTATGCAGCCGGAAAATGTATGGAGGGCAGACCATGAAGCTTCTTGAAGAAAAAATCCGCCGTGACGGAGTTGTAAAGACAGAGGATATTCTGAAGGTGGACAGTTTTCTGAATCATCAGATGGATGTTGCACTGTTTGAAGAGATGGCGAAGGAATGGAAGCGCCTGTTCAGGGACTGTCCCATAAATAAGATTCTTACGATCGAGGCTTCCGGGATCGGGATTGCCTGTCTGGCCGGCAGGGAATTCGGCGTCCCGGTGGTCTTTGCGAAAAAATCCAAAACCAGCAATCTGGCAGGCGGCATGTACAAAACGCAGATTCAGTCCTTTACCCACGGGAAAACGTATGACGTGATCGTTTCCGAAAAGTTCCTGTCTGCGGAGGACCATGTGCTGATTATCGATGACTTCCTGGCGAACGGCTGTGCTGTAAACGGACTGATGGAACTGGTACACAGTGCCGGAGGCACCGTGGAAGGTGTAGGCATCGCAATTGAAAAAGGTTTTCAGGGAGGCGGGGATGCACTCCGTGAAAAAGGAATCCGGGTAGAATCTCTGGCCATTCTGGAATCCATGGATCCGAAGACGGGAAATATGGTTTTCAGACCGCAGCCGCAGCAGTCCTGAAGCGGTATGGATTCGGGAGGGACAGGTTATGACGGTTACAGAACGATACCGGGAGATGGACCGGCAGGTCCGGGAAGCCTGTGAGGCAGCCGGGAGACGGCGGGAGGAGGTAACTCTGATCGCTGTGAGCAAAACAAAGCCGGCTTCCGACATCCGGGAACTGGCAGAGGCCGGCGTCCTGGATTTTGGGGAGAATTACGCAAAAGAACTGGTGGAGAAGACAGAAGCACTGGCGCTCCCCCTCCGCTGGCATTTTATCGGGCATCTGCAGACAAATAAAGTAAGGCAGGTTGTGGGCAGAGCGCAGATGATCCATTCCGTGGACAGTCTGCATCTGGGAGAAGCCATCGGTAAAGAATCCCTCCGCCGCGGGCTGGAAACCGAAATCCTCGTTGAAGTGAATGTAGGCGGGGAGGAGAGCAAAAGCGGCATTTCTCCGGAAGAACTGCCGGATCTTCTGGGAAGTCTGAGGGAAGTTCCGGGAATCAGAGTCCGGGGGCTGATGGCCATCGTTCCGCCGGTAGAGGAACAGGATGCGGCCAGGCCGTATTTCGAGGCAATGAGAAGGCTTCTGGAGGAAGCACGGAGGGAGTACCCGGATCTGCCTCTCGAACACCTTTCCATGGGAATGACCGGGGACTTCCGGGCAGCAGTCCGGGAAGGATCTACGATGGTCCGGATCGGAACTGCGATCTTCGGCGAAAGATCCTATCCGAACCGGTAGTTCGAAGTGCAAATAGATTCGTGTGTTTTCTTAAGACAGTAAAAAGTTCTTGCATTTCGGAAACGAATGTGGTAGAGTGCTTACTGTGAATATGAAAGTTTTGAGGAGTGGGCGAAAACGTCCACTCTTCTTTACTGTTTTCGGGCAGAAAACAGTCAGCGGTCTGTACCGTGCAGGAGGAAAAGGTTTTGTCGAAAAGGGAAGAGTACGAACAGCGTACGGAAACCCTTCTTTCTCCGATCATGGAGGAACATGGGTTTGAGCTGGTGGATGTGGAATACGTAAAGGAAGGCAGCAGCTGGTACCTTCGGGCTTATATTGACAAACCCGGCGGTATTACCATTGATGACTGTGAGACGGTAAGCCGGCAGCTCAGCGACCTGCTGGATGCGGAAGACTATATCCCGGAAGCCTATATCCTGGAAGTAAGTTCCCCGGGGCTGGGGCGCCCTTTAAAAAAGGAGAAGGACTTTGCGCGCAGCCTGGGAAAGGAAGTGGAGGTACGGACTTTCCGCCCTGTAGCTGATGATGAGAAAGAACTGTCCGGCGTGCTGACTGCTTATGACCGGGATACGGTGACCATCGCCCTTTCCGGAGAAGAAAGCATAACTATAGAGCGCACGAACCTTGCCCTGATCCGTCTGGCATTTGATTTTTGACGTATGGCGCGCAGCCCTGAGGCTGTGCCGGCCGTTAACGTATAAGGAGGAAACCTGAAAATGAATAAGGAGCTTCTGGAAGCACTGGATGCTTTGGAAAAGGAAAAGGGAATCAGCAAGGAAACGCTGTTGGTGGCGATTGAGAATTCCCTCCTGAAGGCCTGCGAGAACCACTTCGGCAAGGCGGACAATGTGAAGGTACACGTAGACCGGGAAACCGGCGCGTTTGAGTTTTACCGTGAACTGACGGTGGTGGAAGATGTTGAAGATCCGGCTGTCGAGGTCAGCCTGGAGCAGGCCAGAGAACTTTCTCCTTCCTGCCAGATCGGGGATGTGGTCAGGAAGGACGTAGAGTCCAGAAGCTTCGGCCGCATAGCTACCACCAATGCCAAGAATGTCATTCTGCAGAAAATCCGGGAAGAGGAACGCAGGTCTATTTACGAATATTTCCTGTCCCGGGAACGGGAGATCATGACGGGTATCGTGCAGCGTGTTATGGGACGGTCTATCAGCATTGACCTGGGACGCGCGGATGCCATTCTGGGAGAGAACGAGCAGATTAAGGGTGAGCACTACGAACCTACGGACAGAATCAAGGTCCTGGTACTGGAAGTCAAGGAAAACAACAAAGGACCGAGAATCCTTGTTTCCCGGACACATCCGGACTTTGTGAAACGCCTGTTTGAAACAGAGGTTACCGAACTTCAGGACGGAACGGTAGAGATCAAGGCCATTTCCAGAGAAGCCGGTTCCCGTACGAAGATGGCGGTCTGGTCCAATGACCCGGATGTGGATCCGGTCGGTGCCTGTGTCGGTATGAACGGAAGCCGTGTCAATGCCGTGGTGGATGAACTTCACGGGGAAAAGATCGATATCATCAACTGGAGCGACAATTCCGCCGAGCTGATTGAAAACGCGCTGAGCCCTGCCAAGGTAATCTGTGTTATCGCGGATGATGATGAAAAGAGCGCACAGGTGGTTGTGCCGGATTATCAGCTGTCTCTGGCAATTGGTAAGGTCGGACAGAATGCCAAGCTGGCAGCCCGCCTGACAGGATATAAAATCGATATTAAGAGTGAAACCCAGGCACGTGAAAGCGGCCTCTTCGAGGAAATCGGCTATATCGAGGACTATGAAGAAGGGGACGGCTATTACGATGATGAAGAGTATTACGACGAAGAAGAGTACGAAGAAGAAGGCAGCGAATACGAAGAAGGGGACGTAGTGCCTGAATACGATGATGAGGATATCCCCGGGGATGAGGAATAAGGGGGTGTTTTCTTGGCAGGAATGCGAAAACAACCCCAGAGAACCTGCGTTGGCTGCGGGGAATGCAAGGAGAAAAGGGAACTGATCCGGATTGTACGTACACCGGAAGGGGTTTTTACCGTGGATTTTACGGGAAAAGCCAACGGACGGGGAGCGTATCTGTGCCGGAACGGCGGCTGCCTGGAAGCCGCGATGAAAAACCATGGGCTGGAGCGTTCTTTTCACCAGGCCATATCTCCGGAAGATATGGAAAAACTTCGGAAGGAGCTGGAAGCAGGATGAGTCCTGACGTAAGAGCGCTGCAGATGCTGGGCCTGGCCAGGCGGGCCGGCAGGATAGAGAGCGGAGAGTTTTCCACGGAGAAAGCTGTGCGTTTCAGAAAGGCGCAGCTGGTGATTGTGGCGAATGACGCGTCGGAAAATACCAAAAAGAACTTCAGCAGTCTCTGTGCTTTTTATAAAGTGCCAATACGGATTTTTTCGACAAAGGAAGAACTGGGACATGCGATCGGGCAGGAAATGAGGGCATCCGCCGCCGTTACGGATGAAAATTTTGCCCGGGCGCTGGAGAAAATGTTGACAGACGACGACGTCGTGAGGACGCCGGATGAAGACTATAACGGAGGCAGAAAGCATGGCAGATATGAATCTTGAGGAAAAAAATGAAGGAAAGGAAGAGCAGCCGAAAAAGAAAAAAATAACGGCTGTCTTCCATAAACAAAACAGTGCGTTTAACAGTCTGAAAAGCCGTCCCGGCGGAAGCGGGAAAAAACCGGCCGGAGGAACCCGTCCTGCAGGTGCAGGCCAGGGGAAACCGGCGGGAACACGCCCTGCCGGAACGAAGCCTGCCGGTGTGAAACCGGCGGCTGCAGCCGGGGCCAAACCTGCCGCAAGCCCTGCTGCCTCCGAAACAGTACCGGAAAAGAAGGTTCGTCTCGTTTCAGAGGAACCTGTCAAGGCTGCAGTGAAGACAGAAGTTCCGAAGACGGTGGAGGCGGCGAAGCCTGCTGAACCTAAGAAGGCGGCGGAAAGTCAGAAACCGCTGGAAGGACAGGCTGCTCCGGAAACCGGAAAAACTGTGGAAGCAAAGAAGGCCGCAGAGACCAAAGCGGAGGGAAAAGCTCCTGCCGAAGAAAAGAAAACGGCTGCTGCAAAGAAACCGGTGGAAGCAAAACCTGCGGAACCGAAAAAGACGGCAGAGAAGCCCGTAGAGAAACCGGTGGAGAAACCGGCAGAGAAGCCGGTGGAGAGAACGGCAGAGAAGCCGGTGGAGAAACCGGCAGAGAAGCCGATGGAGAAACCGGTGGAGAAGCCTGCAGAAAAGCCGGCGGCTCCCGCAGCGGAAGCTCCGGCTCCTGAAGCAAAACCTGTACGTCGTTTTGTGGACATGGAACAGGTCCGGGCCGCAGAACGTGCAGAAAAGAATCGTGCGGAGCGGGCGAGAGCCCAGGCGCGTGGCGAAAAACCTCCTCGCAGCGGCGCAGGCAGTCAGGGCGGCAGACCCGGTGCAGGCGGCCAGGGCGGCAGACCCGG
>CACZQT010000444.1 GCA_902783295.1 uncultured Lachnospiraceae bacterium | reverse complement strand
GGAATGGCCCTGGTACAGGCCTGCAGTTCGAAAATCGACAGAATCGAAAAGGAACTCATCGTTCTGGAAGAAAACCGGGAAGGAGCGAACGAATGAATACTACCATCCTGAATATGGAGGAAACACTGGCTTCTTATCTTCCTGGAGAGGAAGGACTTCAGAAAACAGTGCTGGAAGCCATGAACTACAGCTTTCTGGCCGGAGGCAAAAGAGTACGGCCGCGGTTGATGCTGGAGGCTTACCGGCTGTTTGGAGGCGAAGAGGAGGCAGTCGCTCCTTTTATGGCTGCCATGGAAATGATCCATACCTACTCCCTGGTTCACGATGATCTTCCGGCGATGGACAACGATACGCTGCGCCGCGGGAAGACGACGACCTGGGCCAAATACGGAGAGGACATGGGAATCCTGGCCGGGGATGCCCTGCTGACTTATGCTTTCGAGACAGCAGCCAAAGCCTTTGACATGACAAAATATCCGGAGAGAGCCGCAAAGGCGATCGGTGTGCTGGCGAATAAAGCCGGCATCTACGGGATGGCCGGCGGTCAGTCCGTGGATGTTGAACTGACCGGAAAAGGGCTTACGGAAGAGCAGATGCTCTTCATTTACCGGCTGAAAACCGGGGCGCTGCTGGAAGCATCGCTGATGATCGGCGGTATTCTGGCCGGAGCATCAGAGAAAGAAACCGGCATCCTGGAACGTGTAGGAGCCTGTATGGGACTGGCTTTCCAGATCCGGGATGATATCCTGGATGTTACCAGTACGGAAGAAGAACTGGGAAAACCGATCGGCAGCGATGAGAGAAACCTGAAAACCACATGGGTTACGACGTACGGGCTGGAACAGGCAGAGAAGGATGTAGAAAAGTATACCGAGGAAGCGGCAGCCCTGCTGGCTTCCCTGCCGGGAGATCCTGGCCCTCTCACTGAATGGGTCCGGAAGATCGGGAAGCGAAAGAATTAAGGGGTGCGGCAGAATGATTCTGGATAAAATCAACCAGCCGAATGATATAAAAAACATCCCTCCGGAGGAGTATCCGGCCCTGGCGCAGGAGATCCGGGATCTCATCCTGGAAACCGTCAGCCGGAACGGGGGGCATCTGGCGTCCAACCTCGGCGTAGTAGAACTGACAATGGCTCTGCATCTGGCCTTCTCTTTTCCGGAGGACAAACTGGTCTGGGATGTCGGACACCAGTCCTATACCCATAAAATCCTGACAGGCAGGCGGGAAGGCTTTGCCAGTCTCCGCACTTACGGAGGAATCAGCGGCTTCCCAAGAGAATCGGAGAGTGACTGCGACGCTTTCAACACCGGGCACAGTTCCACCTCTATCTCCGCCGGTCTGGGACTGGCGTACGCCAGGGACCTGAAAGGGGAAGACTATGCCGTAATCTCCGTGATCGGCGACGGAGCCCTGACGGGGGGGATGGCATTTGAAGCGCTGAACAACGCCTCCCATCTGCAGAGCAATTTTATTATCGTCCTGAACGACAATAATATGTCGATCGCGGAAAATACAGGAGGGGTTTCCCAGGCACTTGGAAAACTCCGTACGGCGCCGGGCTACAATGACCTGAAAGAAAACGTGTCTCAGGCCCTTTCCCAGATTCCGGGGATTGGCTCCCATCTGGTGGACGGCATCAGCCGGACGAAGAGCAGCCTGAAGCAGCTCCTGATTCCCGGGATGATCTTTGAAGACATGGACATCACTTATCTGGGACCGGTCGACGGCTATGACATCCCCGCCATGATACGGACTTTCGAGGAAGCCCGGAGGCTCAAGCGCGCGGTCGTTGTGCATGTGACTACCAAAAAGGGGAAAGGATATCCTCCGGCGGAACATTATCCGGAGCACTTTCACGGGGTCGGTCCCTTTGACCTGGCGACCGGGAAGGCGCTGGATAAGGGGAAAGATCCTTCATGGACAGCTGTGTTTTCCAAGATCCTCTGCGATATGGCAGCAAAGGATCCGGCGATTACTGCCATCACGGCGGCCATGCCCGAGGGAACCGGCCTGAAAAAATTTGCCCGGATGTATCCGAAAAGGTATTTTGACGTGGGTATTGCCGAGCAGCACGCCGTAACCTTTGCAGGCGGGCTTGCCGCCGGAGGGATGAAACCGTATTTCTGTGTCTATTCATCCTTCTTGCAGAGGGGCTTTGACCAGATCATCCATGATATCTGCATTCAGAAAAGGAATGTCACCTTCTGTCTGGACCGGGCCGGAATTGTCGGGAGCGACGGGGAAACCCATCAGGGAATCTTCGACCTGTCTTTCTTGTGCGCCATTCCCAATCTCACGGTCATGGCGCCGAAAAGTTGCTATGAACTGGCCGATATGCTGCGTTTTTCCGCTGCCTGGGAAGGTCCCGTTGCCATCCGGTATCCCCGAGGGAAGGCTGTCACTTCCATGAAAGAATTCCGTCCGCCCATCGAATACGGAAAAGGCGAATGGATGATCCGGGAGGAAGGAATTGCCCTGCTGGCAATCGGTTCCATGGTGGAAACAGCCATGGAGGTGCACGACCGCCTGAAGGAAAGCGGTATTTCTTCCAGCGTAGCCAATGCACGTTTTGCATCGCCGCTGGACCGGGAACTGCTGAAGGAGCTGGCTGAAGGCCATCGCCTCCTGGTGGTGATGGAGGAAAATGTGGCGTCCGGAGGATTCGGAGAGCATGTAGCTGCAGCTCTGGAGGAAATGAATCTGACAATTCCCATACTGCGCGCAGCCATTCCCGATATGTATGTTGAGCATGGGAGCGTATCCGTGCTTCGGAAAAAAATGGGGCTGGATGCGGAAAGCATTACCGGAAAAATCCTGATGAGGAACATGGGACAATGAAAGAAAGGCTGGATGTTCTGGTCGTAAAGCAGGGGCTGGCGGAGTCAAGGGAAAAAGCCAAAGCCCTGATTATGGCAGGAAGTATATTCGTGGACGGAGAACGGGAAGACAAGCCGGGGACAACCTTTCCGGAAACAGCCATCCTCACGCTGCATGGAAAGACCCTGCCCTATGTCAGCCGCGGTGGTCTGAAGCTGGAAAAAGCCATGCAGGTTTTTCCGGTATCTCCGGAAGGAAAAGTCTGTATGGATATCGGCGCCTCTACAGGCGGTTTTACTGACTGTATGCTGCAGAACGGGGCGTCCAGGGTATATGCGGTGGATGTGGGCTACGGGCAGCTGGCCTGGAAGCTTCGCCAGGATGAGCGGGTGGTGTGCATGGAAAAAACCAATATCCGCTATGTGACGCCTGCAGATATCCCGGAGAAGATCGAATTTGCTTCCGTAGACGTTTCCTTTATATCCCTTTCCAAGGTGCTTGGCCCGGTCAGGGCGCTGCTGGCTCCCGGCGCGGAAATGGTCTGCCTGATCAAGCCGCAGTTTGAAGCCGGCCGGGAAAAGGTGGGCAAGAAAGGCGTCGTGCGGGAAAAGAGCACGCATCTGGAAGTCATCGAGGCAGTCGCATCTTTTGCCGCGGAAGCCGGATTTACAGTGCGGGGGCTCGATTATTCTCCGGTGAAGGGACCCGAAGGGAATATCGAATATCTGCTGCATATCCGTGAAGGAGAAGGTGAGACCGCGGGCATCCATCCCCGGGAAGTGGTGGAAGCCGCGCATGCGGCCCTGGACCGGTAAGGAGCCGGGAACAGCGCATGCGGCGCCTGACCGGTAAGAAGTGGGCGGGAACAGCGCATGCGGTCCCGGAACGGCAGCTGTCGTTTATGCAAAGAGGGAAAGGTCAGATGAAAAAGTTCTATATTATCACGAATCACGCGAAGGATCCGGAAAGAGAAACAACCTACCGGATTCAGAACTGTCTGATGAAGCGGGGAAAAGCCTGCCTGCTTCCGGAACTGATTCCCGGTGAAGAGGCAGCGCCTTACCGGGATGTACCGAAGGATGTCGACTGCGTGATCGTTCTGGGGGGAGACGGGACCCTGCTCAGGGCTGCGAGGAAGCTGGTGGATCTGAACGTTCCTTTCCTGGGCATCAATCTGGGCAATCTGGGGTACCTGACAGAAGGCGACCGGGGCAGTATTCCGGATATCATGGAGCGCATTACCGCGGGGGAATATTATATTGAAGAGCGGATGATGCTGACAGGCCAGGTGTATTCTCCGGACGGGACGCTTCTTGGGGAAAATGTCGCCCTGAACGATCTGACGGTAAACCGCCAGAAAATGCTGCGGGTTTTCAATTTCAAGCTTTACGTCAACGGGAAATTCCTGTACATGTACAAGGCGGACGGTATTATCATTTCCACTCCTACCGGGTCGACGGCGTATAATCTTTCCTGCGGAGGGCCTATTGTGGAACCAACGGCCAAGCTTTTCCTGGTTACGCCTATTGCCCCGCATTCCCTGAATAACCGCAGTCTGATCCTTTCCTCGACAGACAGAATCGAACTGGAGATCGTGGGGTCCGAGAAAGATGTGGATTCAGAAATGCAGTATGTAACCTTCTTTGACGGGGATGATCCCATACCTATGGAACCCGGCTGCCGTGTCGTAGTCAGTAAGGCGCCGCAGGTTACCAAGATTCTGAAAATGAGTTCCCAGAGCTTTCTGGAAACTCTGCGCATCAAGATGTCATAAACAGAAAGGAAACTATGCTCGTAAATCTGCATGTGCGGAATTTTGCGCTGATTGAAGAGGCGGAGATCGATTTCGGCAGCGGACTGAATATTCTGACCGGGGAAACCGGCGCCGGCAAATCACTTCTGATCGATGCGGTGAATGCGGCGCTGGGGGGACGCATCCGGGGGGAGGCGATCCGTTCCGGCTGCGATTCCGCTTACTGTGAACTGGTCTTCTCAGTACCGGAACCGGAAAAGAAAGCGCAGCTGGCGCAGATGGATATCAGTACGGAGTATGACTGTATTGTCATTTCCCGCAGGATCCTCCCGTCGCGGAGCATTCATAAAATCAATGACGAGACGGTGACTTCCGCCAAAGTCCGTCAGGTCACTTCCCTTCTGCTCGATATCCACGGACAGCATGAACACCAGTCCCTGCTGCACGCGGAGAAGCACCTGGATATCCTGGACCAGTTCGCGGGGCCGGAGGCACAGCACCAGCGTGAAGTCATGGCGGAAGCCAGACAGCGCTGGCAGAAGGCTTCGGAGATTCTGGCGGGTTATGAAGCCGATCCGGAAGCCAGGCAGAGGGAAATGGATTTCCTGGAATTTGAAATCCGGGAAATCGAAGAAACCGATATGAAGCCGGGGGAAGAGGAAGAACTTGCCGCCCGGTTCAAACGTATGACAAACAGCCGGAAACTGGCAGCCTGCCTGGGCGGAGCCAGACAGTTCCTGACACAGGGAGATTCTTCGGCATCCGAACAGGTTTCTCTGGCAGCCAGGGAGCTGTCGGAAGCGTCCCGCCTGGATGAAGGATTTTCCCCTATGATGGATGAACTGGCGCAGATCGAAGATCTGCTGACAAGTCTGGGGCGGGAACTTTCCGCCGGGCTGGAGGAACTCGTTTTCGATCCGGAGGAGATGCAGGAGACAGAGGCACGGCTGGATGTGCTGCGCCGCCTGGAAGGAAAATACGGAGATTCTTTCGAAAAAGTGCAGGCTGCTCTGGAAAAAAAGAAAGCAAGGCGGGATGAGCTCCTGGCCTGGGAGGAACGGAAAGCAGCGGCTGCCGCAGAGGAAGCCCGGGCGAAGGAGGAATGCTTCCGGGTCGCGGAAATCCTTTCCGGGCTGCGTCATAAGGCCGTACCCGGACTTACCGGACGGTTGACGGAAGCAATCCGGGAACTGAACTTCGAATATGTGGATTTTGCTGTTTCCATGGAAGAGCTTCCGGAACCCGGCCGCAGGGGAAAAGACGCAGTAGAGTTCCTGATTTCGCTGAATCCCGGGGAACCGGCGCGTCCGCTCGCAAAAGTGGCTTCCGGAGGCGAACTTTCCCGGATTATGCTGGCCATCAAAGCCATACTGGCGGATAAAGATGAAATTCCTTCGCTGATCTTCGATGAAATCGATACCGGTATAAGCGGCCGGACAGCACAGAAGGTATCGGAAAAACTGGCTCTGATCGGAGAACACCGGCAGGTGATCTGCATCACGCATCTTCCACAGATCGCAGCCATGGCAGACAGGCATTTCGGAATCCGCAAAGCCAGCGGAGGCAGCCATGCCATTACCAGGGTGGACGCTCTGAATGAGGCACAGTCCGTGGAGGAACTGGCGAGACTTCTGGGCGGGGCTGCTGTAACGGAAGCCGTAACCCGGAATGCGCTGGAAATGAAAGAACTGGCAGCCCGCACGAAGGAAGCCCTGCGGGGAAAGCCGGAAGAGAAGAACTGAAAACAGGGCTGAAAGGACAGGCGCCGACGCAGTGCGCCGTGAAAGAGGGTAAAATGATTCAGGAATTACATCAGAGAATCAAAGAACTGGATGCCCCCGTAGTGGTGGGGCTGGATCCTACGCTGGCACTGATTCCTCCTTTTCTGCTGAAGCAGGCATACAGTGAAGAGGGAGAAAATCTGGTCGGAGCTGCTGAAGCTGTCTGGAAATGGAACAAAGGACTGATCGATGCCATCTGCGACCTGGTTCCTGCCGTAAAGCCGCAGATTGCCATGTATGAACAGTTCGGACTTCCCGGACTGGAGGTTTACCAGCGTACTGTTGATTATGCACATGAAAGCGGGCTGCTGGTGATCGGGGACGTGAAACGGGGAGATATCGGCTCTACGTCCGCGGCCTATGCAGAAGCGCATCTGGGCCGGATTGAAATCGGAAGTTCCTTCTTCGTACCCTTCGGGGAGGATTTCTGCACGGTGAACCCGTATCTGGGGACGGATGGCATCAAGCCGTTTGTGGATGTCTGCAAAAGGGAGGACAAGGG
>CACZQT010000443.1 GCA_902783295.1 uncultured Lachnospiraceae bacterium | reverse complement strand
TGAATCCATCGGGAATGGTGCCTTTAGCTTCACGGCACTGAAAAAGCTGGAGATCCCTGAGAATGTCGGCTATATCGGAAGATTTGCCTTCGACTACAATCCGGACCTTGAAGAGGTGCTGTTTTCCGGTCCTGTCGAAACGCTGAAATCAGGGGTGTTTTCGAATGACAGTGCTCTGAGTACTGTAAAACTGGCAGAGGGTCTGAAAGAGATCGAGTCGGGGGTCTTTTCCGACTGCCCGGTGTTAACAGAACTGATGATACCGGCCTCTGTTCTTGAAATCGATGAAAATGCATTTGGAGAAAATGTTCCTCATCTGATTGTAAGCGCGGGAAGCGCTGCAGAGAACCTTTGCCTGCAGTACGAATGGGAGTATTCCCTGAATCCGGAAGAGGAGGACCCTTTTGCCTGGCTGCAGGACAAAGCGGTAACAGAAGAGGAGGATCCCTTTGCCCGGCTGTACGATGAAGTAATAACAGAAAAGGACGATCTGGATATTCAGGAAACTGAACCGGCGGTCATAGAGACAGAACCGGAAGCTGCAGAGACAGAACCAATAGTCATAGAAACAGAGCCCGAAGCTGTAGAGGCGGAACCGGAAGCTGCAGAGACAGAACCGGAAGCTGCGCAGACGGATCCCCGGGATGTGCTCTGCGGGATTGCGCTTTCCATGGCAGACCGGATTTCAATGAATGTCAGCAGGGATTATCTATCCCTGTATTCAGCGGATCCTGAAGTCACTGCACAGGCAAGAGATTTTGGCCAGGGCCTGTTAAGGCAGAATCTTTGTTCAGCCAGATATATAACTTTCGACCTGCATATGGATCCGGATGCCGGCGCTTATGCAGCAGAACTGGCAGGCAGCAGCCTGTCCCTTTACGCGGTCCGGGAGAACAATGCTTATGGAGCGGCAGTTCTGGCAGCTGCTTCCATTCTGAGGATTCAGGACAGCTATCCTCTCCCGAACGGAGTGGACAGAGACAGTGCAGTACTCCTTGCTTATAAAAACAATATCTTCCTGATGGTCTCATTTCACGTCAGCGAACATGGAACAATGACGGCAGATGCGGTTCCGTACAGGAGTGCCTCCGGCTTCTTTTCGGAAGAACTCTCCGGAGATGAGCTGCCGGACAATCTGGAACTTTCTGACACATTGGACGGCATTCCGGCTGCCATTACGTATCAAATGGAAAAAACAGCAGCCGGCTGTGCGGTTTCTCCGGAAGAAATGCAGACGGAAGATGGAGATAAAATTTCTGCGGATTATTCTTCCCTGTCTGCTGCAGCGGAGGACCTGGCTTTAAGAATCGGTGAAAAGGCGGATTCCGAAGAATACGCAGATATCCTGTCTCTCCCTGAGGAAATCCGACGTCTGATCCCTTCGTTCAGGGCTATGAAAGGCAGGCCGGCGGGAGGAATCATCGTGTTTCCGGGGGAAGGTCTGAAAGATGTTCTGAAGTCGATGATCCGGGAGCAGACGGATGATCAGGCAGCCCTCGGCATGATGGATGACGAATATCTGCTCCAGCGCCTTATGGCGTCCATTCCCTCCGTACTGACAGGACAGCTCTTTGGGGCAGACTGGATTGCGGCGACATCTCAGCTGACAGCCGGGGATACCTGGCTCTGTGAAGAACAGTATTCCGGGGTTTACTGGCTGATTTATGGAGTATCAGGGGACTACAGGATCTGTTCAGTAACCTTCAGGACGAACAGCCACGGGGTGCTGACAGCCAGCGCGGCAGTAATGCCCGGCAGCGGTGTTATGAGCGACATTGTTGATGCTGTTGCCGGGAAGGGAGATTTTTCTTCACTGGGTGACAGCGAAGAAAATTCGTTTTCCGGTTTCCTGCTCCGGTGGCTGAAGCAGGGAGAATATCATCAGCCGTAGTGGGAGATGGGGACACTGGACATGGGGACAGAGGGTCTGTCCCCATGTCCCCGTGTCCTGCCTGCAGGAACGGATGTGAAAAAAGGACCGTGTTATGAGAGTAAAAGACGCACTCAAGACTGTCTTCCGGAAAAAGGAAGATAAGCTTTATAACCGGCTGACGACGGTATGGTCGGAGCAGGCGGATGATGAAAACGAGATCCCTCTTTCGGAGTATCCAAGGCCGCAGATGGTGCGAAAAGAGTGGGAGTGCCTGAACGGCTGGTGGGAGTATGCTTTTACCGGGAAAGATGAAGCTGTCCACGCTGCGGATGGGAGAATCCTGGTCCCGTTTTCTCCGGAATCTGCAAGGTCCGGTGTGGAAAGAATGCTGATGCCGGAGGAAGCGCTATGGTACCGGAGAAGGGTTCATATTCCGGAAATCCGGGAAGGAAGCCGGCTGCTGCTTCACTTTGAAGCGGTGGATGAAAGATGCTCTGTCTGGTGGAACGGGAAACGCCTGGGATTCCACCGTGGCGGCTATCTTCCGTTTATGTTTGACGTGACGGATCATCTGAGAAGCGGTGACAACACCGTAACAGTACGGGTGCTGGATGACACAGACCGGGGAACTGCCTGCCGGGGCAAGCAGAAACTGGAACCGGGAGGGATGTTTTATACAGCGCAGAGCGGCATATGGCAGACGGTCTGGATGGAATGGGTTCCTGAAAACTATATACAGGACATGCAGATCGATCCTGACCCTGAAAAAGAAGAAGTATGTATAAAGATCAGAATGTCCAGCCCTGCTTCCGGGAAAGTGTACGTCCTGAAAGCGGGAACCGAATGGAAAGATCAGGGTGCAGAGGAATGGGAAGCTTCCTGTGAAATACGGGAAAGTGATTTTGATCCTTCCGGCCGGGTTTCTTGCCGGATTCATATGCCGGATCCTGTGCTCTGGACGCCGGAATCTCCGGTTCTTTACCGGTTCCGTATATATTCAGGGAAGGACACGGTGGACGGGTATTTTGCGATGCGCTCTTTCGGCACCGGGACGGATGCAGCCGGATATCCCTGCCTGACGCTGAATCACAGGCCGTATTTCTTTCATGGCGTGCTGGATCAGGGGTACTGGCCGGAAAGTCTGATGACCGCCCCTTCTGATGAAGCGCTGATTTTCGACATCCGTGAGATGAAAGCT
>CACZQT010000442.1 GCA_902783295.1 uncultured Lachnospiraceae bacterium | reverse complement strand
GCCGTTCCGGAAGTTTTCATAGAGAAAGTACAGCCCGGAGATAAGATCCTGCTGTGTTCGGACGGACTGTACAGCATGGTGCCGGAAAAGGAGATGGCCAGAATCCTCCGTTCCGGCAAAAACCCGGAGCTGATCTGCCGGAAGCTGATCGACCTGGCTAACGAGAACGGGGGGAGAGACAACATCTCCGCCGTAGTGCTGCAGATTCTGGAGTAAGATAATAAGTAGAAACAGAGTGGGAGACAAGGGGACAGTCCCTCTGTACCGGATCCGGTACGGAGGGACTGTCCCTTTGTCCTGCCCGCTGCAGACCTTTCTTCAGGTAAAATTTTAACTTTCTTTGAAAACCGGTTGACAAAGGAGGAAAGCGGTGGTATCTTATGAACAGTTGGTATTAGCACTCTAACAAAACGAGTGCTAACAGAAAGAAGGGAGGCGACGGAACGATGGAGATAGAACTGGACGAGAGGAAAGAGAAAATTCTTTATGCAATCATTCAGAACTACCAGGAAACCGGAGAACCGGTTGGTTCACGAACCATTTCCAAATATCTGGACGTGAAGCTGTCGCCTGCCACCATCCGCAATGAGATGGCGGATCTGGAAGAGATGGGGCTGATCGTTCAGCCGCATACTTCCGCCGGCCGCATTCCTACGGATAAAGGATACCGGCTCTATGTGGACCGGATGCTTTCACAAAAGCAGCTTCCGTCCACAGAACGGGACGCCGGGTTCCTGATCCGCCGGGTAGACCGGGTGGAAGAACTGCTGATGCAGATGGCCAAACTTCTGGCGATGAATACCAGCTATACCACCATGATCACGGGACCGCATTACCGGAAGACCAAGCTGAAGTTTATCCAGCTTTCTTCCATGGGCGGCGGGAAGCTTCTGGCCGTGGTGGTTTCGGAAGGGAATATTGTGAAAAACAATATCCTGGATGTCGGCGAGGAACTTTCCCAGGAAGGGATCCTGCAGCTGAATCTCCTGCTGAACAGCAACTTAAGCGGCCTGACGATCGATGAGATCACGCTGGATATCATCTCCCGCATGAAGGCGGAAGATGGAGAACATGTAGAGATCATCAATAAGATCCTGGACGCGGTGGCAGAATCCATCCAGGGTGATGATAAGGTCCCGATCTACACAAGCGGTGCTCCGAACATCTTCAAGTATCCCGAACTGACCGGCGGTGACCGCGCCAGTGAGCTGATCAGTGCTCTGGAAGAAAAGACTCCGCTGGGACGGATTGTCCTGAACGGCGAAGGGGAAGACGGAGACAAGAAAGAGATTCAGGTGTATATCGGTGATGAAGTGCCGGTGGAATCCATGAAGGACTGCAGTGTAGTGACCGCTACCTATGAACTGGGCAGCGGTGTGCAGGGCAAGATCGGCATCATAGGCCCGAAACGTATGGACTATGAAAAAGTCGTGGAAGTTCTGCAGAGCGCCATGGCCCAGATGGATGCGGTTTTCAAGGAAGTACCGAAATAGCACAGCAGCCGGGAACAGCTGCATTTGCAGAAAGGGAACTTCGCAGGAAGAAAACGGCACATAAGGCGGTGTATGACATTGAAACGGAAATATAAAAAGAAGATGCGAGGAGGGAGTACGGTGACAGAGGAAACGAAAGCCGTTCTCGAAGAGGAAATGGAGAAGAAGGAAGACGGGGAAAGCCCGGCAGAGGAAACTCTGAAGAACGAACCGGAAACAGACCGTCAGGGAGAGCCGGAAGCCGGGCAGGACGGAACGGAGGCAAAGGAAACGGAGACTGCGGAAGCCGGGGCAGCTGAAAAAGATCCCCTGGCGGAAGTGCAGGCGAAGGCCGCTGAGCTGACGGACCGGGTGCAGAGGCAGATGGCGGAATTTGAAAACTTCCGCAAACGCACCGAAAAGGAAAAAGCCGCCATGTTCGACATGGGATCCAGAAACGTCATCGAAAAAATTCTTCCGGTGATCGACAATTTTGAGCGGGGGCTTGGCAGTGTGCCGGCGGAAGCCAAAGAGGATCCTTTCGTGGTCGGTATGGACAAGGTATATAAGCAGTTGATGAAGACGCTGGAAGATCTTGGCGTCAAGGCCATCGAGGCGAAGGGGCAGCCCTTCAATCCGGAACTTCACAACGCAGTGATGCATATTGAGGATGACGCGATCGATGAAAACATCGTCGTGGAAGAGTTCCAGAAAGGCTATACCTACCATGACAGTGTCGTCCGCTACAGCATGGTAAAGGTAGCCAACTGATATAACATATCATCCGGTGAAAACCGGTTTGCATATACACTCGAAGTTGAAAGATTTGCTTTTTTGAAATACAGGAGGATAAGATCATGAGTAAGATTATCGGTATCGATTTAGGTACAACCAATAGCTGTGTAGCCGTTATGGAAGGCGGAAAGCCTGTAGTTATCGCCAACACCGAAGGCGTGCGCACCACCCCCAGCGTGGTGGCTTTCACCAAGACCGGTGAGCGTCTGGTCGGCGAGCCTGCGAAGCGCCAGGCTGTTACGAACGCGGACAAGACCATCTCTTCCATCAAGAGAGTCATGGGTACAAATCATAAAGTAAACATTGACGGAAAAGTCTATACGCCTCAGGAAATTTCCGCAATGATCCTGCAGAAGCTGAAAGCGGATGCAGAAAGCTACCTGGGCGACAAGGTGACGGAAGCGGTTATTACCGTACCTGCCTACTTTAATGATGCCCAGCGTCAGGCAACCAAGGATGCCGGCCGTATCGCAGGTCTGGATGTCAAGCGTATCATCAATGAACCGACGGCAGCAGCTCTGGCTTATGGCCTGGACAATGAGAAGGAACAGAAGATCCTGGTATACGACCTGGGCGGCGGCACCTTCGATGTTTCCATCATCGAAATCGGCGACGGCGTTATCGAAGTACTGGCCACCAACGGTGATACGCATCTGGGCGGCGATGATTTCGACAATATCCTGACCAACTACATGCTGAGCGAGTTCAAGAGACAGGAAACGAAGGACGCCGGAAAGATCGCCGGACTTGAAGTAGAGCGTATCATCAATGAGCCTACTGCCGCTGCACTGGCTT
>CACZQT010000441.1 GCA_902783295.1 uncultured Lachnospiraceae bacterium | reverse complement strand
GATTCAGTCGAACATATCCCACGCCCGTTTATCGTAGTTGTACCAGATATTCCCGTAGAAATCGCCCGCTGCATCTGCCGCTTCGCAGTCCAGATAGAACTGATAATCCAGCGTCAGCAGATGAGTCCCGGCCGGAGCCCCGTAGACCTCTCCATGCTCCACCATGGCAATCAAAGGGGTTTTTCCGGTGACTGCCGGCTGTGGAAACATAGCCTGAAACGCCGCCTCGGTGGTAATTCCCACCATTTCGATTTTCTTCTGAAAAGGACTGGTATACGTACTGGCGTTATTCGGGGAGGTCGGTTTTCCGATGACCGGCCGGTAAAACTCTCTCTTTACATTCTCATAGGTAAACGAAAAATCCTGCGGTTCGATGATATAGGCATGGCCCTGATAGATCAGCATATTTTCCGAATGCCCGCCTCCGCCGACAGTCCAGCACTCCACCTCTTCCAGATAGCACATATAGGAGAACAGGGAGGTGAAATCCTCGCAAAGCCCCTTGCCGGTAGTCGCGATGGAATACCATTCGTCGCGGCGTACGTTGGAGGTATCGTAGGTGCTCCACAGACTGGCCGGTGTGCTGTCATAATGTAGTTCATAGCGGATGAAGGTATCCCGGATGGCCGCCAGAACAGCTAATGTATGGTCTGAATAAAAGGCCTCTTCCTTCGGAATATACGTTTTCAGATAATCCTTCATGAACGGCACATATTTCGCGGCCAGTTCCCGCTCCACGGACAGCGGAAGTTCTCCGCAGCAGTACAGGGCTCCTTTATAACCGTAGGCCAGACTGCCGCCCCAGCCGCTCTCATAGTGAATCCCGTCTTTCACCGAGCCTTTCTTTCCCACCGTCACATAGATCGTTGTTTCTGCCTTCGCATAGACCTTTGACTGCTTCGCTGTTACGGTGATTTCCGCATATCCTGCCTTCAGAGCCTGCAGCTTTCCGCCGGAAAGTACCTTCACCACAGAGGGATCGCTGCTTTTATAGGAAAGTGCGGTCCTGGCAGAGAGCGGCGATGTGTACACAGCTCCCTTTTCCATTTCCACGTTGAAGACAGAACCCGAAGCTCCGGTGATCTCCTGTGGATACAGCGCATAGACCGTTACCTTCAGGGAAGCGGTCTGATACCCTTTCTTTTTGGCCTGGACCGTAATGACTGCCTTTCCCTGCTTCAGGGCTTTGATTTTCCCCTTGCTGTTTACCTTGACAACCGAGGATTTCGAGCTTTTATAGGTGACCTTTGCATTCCGGTTTGCCTTGGCGCCGAGGCTGACACTCTTCCCGGTTTCAAGATATACGGTCTTTTTTTTCACGGTCAGAGTGATTTTCGATTTCGCCTGGACAGGGCTTCCGGATGCGATCAGCCAGACCGAAAGCAGGAAGCAGAAAAGAAAGATCCGGGAGAAACGTTTTGTCTTCATAGTCATTATTTTTCCTTTGCAGACAGATGAGCTTTCCGGGCCGAATCCGGGGTTTCAGGAATGCAGATCCTCATTCCGCACTGAATCCGGTTTTCAGGCGTAGATCGGCTCGAAATCACTGACGTCGTGACCGCACAGCGGGCAGAGGAAGTCCGCGGGAATCTCGGCTCCTTCGTATACATAACCGCAGATCTTGCATCTCCATCCGGTGATCTTCTTCTCCTCTGCCGGCTTTGCGGGCTTCGGTTTTACATCCGACTGGTAGAAGGCGTATGTCATCGGAGCCTTATCGTTGAGGCGTACGGCGTCGTCGATTTCGGCGATGAACAGGGTATGGCTTCCCAGATCCTTCGAATCTACCACATGGCAGCTGAGCACTGCACAGGCGCCCCAGCCCAGATAAGGCAGGCCATTGACGTCCTTCGGCAGAAGCATTCCCTCGAATTTATCCACATTCCGGCCGGACTGCATGCCGAAGTGTTTGATCAGTTCAAAGTTGCAGGTCTGATCCAGAATGGAGAGCGCAAATACGCCGCTCTTCTTCAGCAGCTCACAGGTATAATTCTTGTTAATGCAGGCAATCGCCACCCTCGTGGGGTCGGACGCCACCTGCATGCAGGTGTTGGTGATGCAGCCGTTGGTTTTCCCTTCCCAGCTCGTGGAAAGCATAAAGATTCCGTAGGAAATGTTGAAAAGTGCCTTGGTATCCATGATATACCTCCCTTTTTCAAAAATTGCTTATGATCCTGCACCATGCGGTGCACGCGGCCGTAACTGTAAAGCGCCTTCTTTCAGGCCTCACGCCCTGGTTTCTCAGACCGTAAACTGCTGATAGATGCTCTGAAACACCCGGTCCGCCCGTTCCGTATATTCCGCCAGTTTTTCGTCAATATGTGCGTCCATGCCGGCCGCGAACGCCCGGTCCTTCATCAGCCGGGTATTGACCTTTACATTGACCGCGGCACCGTACATGGCAGCCCTTGCGAACGCCGCGCCGGTAGCCGCGTCCGAAATCACCAGCCGGCTGCCCTTCTCCCCGAAAATCTCCAGGATCTCGATTGCCTCGCAGCAGAGGTCAAAGATCTCCATGGGGGCACCCGCCGCGTCGTGCAGGCATTTTTCCAGGGTTTCATCCCGGTCCGGAGCGTCCTTCGGAATGCCGTATGCCCTGGCAAGAGGTTCAAACGCTTCCGCATCTTTGGCGATGCAGGCCAGCAGGCGGACCCGCAGATCCTGCGCGCGTACCATGAGAGCACGGATCTCTTCCTCCACATCCGCGTATTTCTTTTTGCCGACTGTCAGTTCCCCTACCATGTCACCCAGGGCGATGCCTACGGCGCCGACCAGGGCACTGGCGCCGCCGCCGCCGGGCACAGCGGCCGGTGAAGCCAGCTGCTCCGTAAAATTCACAAGGCTGCTTTCCAGTAGTTCCATTGTATCCTCTGTCCTCCTGTTATCTTTCATAGATACTGCCATGGCTCCCGGACCGAAACTGCCATTATAGCCTGAAAACTGCCCGGATTTCAGGTCATGCCCGTGTATCCGCCCCAGGCTCCAGATACGTCCCGGTCTGTTCCAAAAGAACTGTCCCCCTGGCTCTGTCCCCCGGTTTACCGTACGAATATGTATTTTCCGTCCAGGATCTCCTGCATCTCATCGTAGTAAACGATCTCCATCAGCTGCGAATCATCCTCCGGGAACATCCACAGAGGCATCCAGAGGGTCAGCCCGTCGTAGTCGATGGAAACGCCGATGCCTTCCGGTTCGGGAACATCTACCGCAGCCGCAATGGCTTCCGGGAAATCCGCTGCATGAACCCGCCGCCCGCTGGCGTTATGCGTCCCGAAGGAATTGACCATCTTCTCCGTCAGGAAAGCGGCAATCGCTTCCGGATCCGTAAAAAAGTCCGCCAGCGTGAGAATCTTTCCGGTTTCCGCATCGATCAGATAGCGGATATATCCGTATTTCCCGTATCCCGGGTCACCCAGTCCCAGCGTATTCATGCGGCCGGTTGAAACCAGAAAGCTGAAGATATTCCCGCGCATCTGCCACTGGTCCACAGCGTACAGCGAATACGCGAAAATCCTGTCTTCCTTCCGTCTGGACTTCGGCGCATTCTGCATAATCTCGTAATCCGCCAGCAGCGTTTCCTCAGCCAGCTGTCTGTATTTTTCGCTGAGATCCTCCAGCGTCTTCATCAGTTCCGGATACCTGTTTTCCGGATCGGAAAACACGAAGTACGACGTATGCAGGGAATAGTCATACGCCTTTTCCCAGCTGCACTCAATGTG
>CACZQT010000440.1 GCA_902783295.1 uncultured Lachnospiraceae bacterium | reverse complement strand
TCCTGCAGTTCTTCACAGGAAGCATATACGTCCACAGAGACTCCTGAACCGCCGGGATACCAGACCATGTGAAGCCCGTCTTCTGCAAAATACCAGCCGCTGTATTTTCCGCCGCTTTCAAGTACCTGCCTTACACAGCCTTCAAAATCTCCGGACAGGACTTTTCCGGAGTCTCTGAATTTCTGGGCAAACAAAGTTTTCACCTGAGAAAAAGCTTCTTCACTGAGGGTCAGATCCTGCAGGTTTAACAGCATTCCGGTTCCGAGATCGTAATTTTTCGTGATCCAGTATTCTACAGGATACATTGCTCCGTGAACATAGGAGGTCCGCAGAAACCGGAGACTCAGAAGCTGCCGGTTTACCTGTGCGCCTTCCAGCCTGGCATCATAGTAACTGGGCAGAATTTCTTCGCCGGGCACGGTGCTTACAGCCCACTGGGGAGCTGTATCGACGGCAGTCTGACGGATGAGCTGGTATTCTTCACATAATTCATCAGCGAGTCTGTTCAGGTCTGCCTGAATGGCGCCGCCGGCAGCGTCTGTATCCGGTTCACAGAGATTCCAGCGATAGCAGATTCCGGAAAATGCCAGCACGTTCTCGCCGGGGACAGCATCTGTACCGGCGGAGGTATCACCGGGAACGGATGCCTCAATCTCCGCCGCGTTTGAGACCATGAGATCATCTATGGTATAATCCGTAACCCGCATCAGGCTGCTGGACCCGCTGTAATGAAGCTCTCCGTTTTCATACCACATGCATGTCAGCTCATCCGGGGATTCATCGAGAAGCCAGTATTCGGTTCCCCCTTCTCTTTTGATTCTGTAACCGGCGCCTTCTTCAGGGGCCAGTCTTTCGATGGTGATGTTTTCGGCTTCGTGCCTGGTATAGGTCCGCTCTGACGGAGGACTGTCAATATTGTCATTGGCATACAGCGTGGATTTTACTCCGTCGAAATACAAAAGATTGCCGAGGCTGCTGTAGGTAATCCAAAGCCCCTGTATCTTTTCGAGCACATCCGCGTATTCACTGTTTTCCGGAGCCGCAGCGTTGATTTCGGCAGAGGCGGAATCTCCCGGATAATAATATTCTTCCCATTGCAAAGGCTTCTGAAACAGTACGACCTGCGGATGCTTCTTCGCTTCCAGTTCATCGATTTTGGCCTGCACGCATTCTGCATAAGCCTGAGCACCGGAGTCATTGGGATGTATGGAATACGAGCTGCTGGGGCTGCGCTCCTCCAGATCCTCAGACCTGGCCAGAAGCATGACCGGATTCAGATAAGGCTCAGAGGAATAGGCCTCATGTCCGGTAAAAGCATTTGCCACGTCTACATAATGAATGTTGATTCCGGTCTTCTGCAGTTTCGCCACAATATCCTCGATCGCCTCGTTGAACTTCATGACAGCCTCATTCACTGCCTTTGCTTCTTCAGGGGTTATATCCAGAAAATCTATCACCGGAACTGCGTCGACGGCGATCGCATGATCAATATCGAAAAACTTGTCCGGGGAGGCAATTATGTCTTTCAGCGAAATATTTTCTGCGAAAAGCCTGGGATATCCGGCTACTATAATGGCTGTATCCGGATCCACATAGTCCTCAGCGATTTCCCGGTAAAGGTCGTACAGCGCATTATAGACGTTGCCCGACCCATCATCTCGGATAGCCGCTTTTGCATCCTCCAGTAACTTGGCAAGACCGTTATTTTCATAAATATCGTTGGTGAATTTAAAAACCTGCGAAACGATCTCGGTGAACCCAAGATCGTTTCCGCCCAGGGTGACCGTCACATAATCTACATGCCGTCCTTCTTCCTGCAGCCGGCGGAGAATATTCAGCTGCGGTTCCAGTTCCGCATCCGGATTGATTTTAAAACTGTTAATAAAATCAAAGATTTCATATCCGGTTCCATAAACAGGGAGTAAGGTACTGACGACAAGCTCCTCAATATATTTCCGGACTGAATAATCCATTTTAAAGTAGGGCTTTCCCTGGTTTGACTTGAAGTGTTCTGTTTCTGCCCCTGAAGCCGCCACGAAATACCAGTTGGGATGGTCTCCGTCTTTGTGCTTACTCATCGGCCCGGACACGCCGGGCAGGGTAAGCCTTCCCGGCCAGGATCTGGCGGACCGGTGTGCCAGCCAGTCATTATTTGCCAGCTTTTCATCCAGGTCCTGTTCATTCCCGTTTTCATCCTTCTGTCCATAAAAAGGAAGCAGACCTTCTCCGGATGAGTAGGAATCTCCGAGGGAAACGATAATCCGCTCTTGTCCGGAGTTGTTTTCTATGGTTCCGCTGATACCGGCGGCGCTGACGGATACGCTTCCGGAAAAACATGAGGCCAGCAGGACCGCACATAGTGACAGAGCAGCTGCTTTTGCAAAAAAATTCTTTTTCAAATCACACCTCCATCATTCTTTCGCTGCAGGGAGTCTTCTCTGTTTAAAATATACCTGACTCAATGGTCAGCCGGCTGTTTTCGGCAGGTCCATGATAATTATAGCCGGGCAGCAGATGATTCACAAGGTGTTTCTGGAAGTGCGATATTCTTTCAGAAAGAAATGGCCGGGATCCGGACGGTGCCGGATTGAATTGACAGGTGCCCTGGGGATATGCTAGTCTTTTTTGTAACGATGCCTTCCACCTCAGTGCGCGGCGTCTTATTTGCATATCCAAAGGAGAGAAAGTATGGAAAAGGAAAAACGGCTGTCTGCTGCCGGAGAGGGAGCAGCTCTGCTGCTGATGCTTCTGCTCCTGCTGGTGCCTGCCGGCAGGGCTTGGGGCCGGAATTACGCGCTGAAGAAATACAACAAAAACCGGTGGACGCTGATTCAGAAGGACTATCTGAAGAAGGATGTGGACCGCCTGATTTTCGTGAAATATACGGGTGGTTCTAAAGCAAACATTGAAATGTGGAAAAAGGTGAAGGTGACTACCGGGGTTACCGCTTCCAGGGCCGGGGCTGCGGAAGAGGAGGAACCGATGCCTGTCATCGAAGAAGAGGGAACATCGACGGTATCTCCGGAGAGCACCGCAGCCGCGGGAAAAGAAACATCCGCCGTGGCACCCACGACGGCAGCACCCACAACAGCTGCACCTCCGGAGACCACGGCTGCCGCGAAGAAGACGAAAACCACGTATACCTGGAAGAAGATCCTCTCCTGCAGCGGATATGTGGGCCTGAACGGGATCAAGAAGGTGAAGGAAGGCGATAAAAAAACGCCGACCGGAGCCTTCCATATTACCATGGCGTTCGGCATCAAAAAATCTCCCGGAACAGCAGGTATCTCCTATACAAAACTGAACAAGTATTATTACTGGTCCGGAGAAGAGGAGACTTACAATACCTTCGTAGATGTCAGGGATCTGGGCCGGACATGGATGGCCGGAGAGCACCTGATCAGTTACGTGCCTTTTTATCATTACGCG
>CACZQT010000439.1 GCA_902783295.1 uncultured Lachnospiraceae bacterium | reverse complement strand
TATTTTCTCAACAAAAAGGAGCTGTACCTTTTTCTCTGGGACAAATGCGCAGAGACGACCATCGAATATCTGACGCGGTACGGCTGTTATGGGCAGACAGAGCTTTTCGAAAGTATGGAACGGGGAATGCGGGCAAAGATGGAGATTATCCGGCTGTATCCGGATATGGGAACATTCACGATCCGGGCTTTCTATGAAAAAGACCCGGAGGTATGTGCCGCCATTCAGGAAAGCTATCACAGGTATTTTAATCTGAAAGCCGACAAAACACGGCTGAATCTGGATCCGGATCAGTTCATTCCCGGACTGGACGTGGAAATGATGTACCGTGAAATGTACTGGGCATCTGAAGGGTATCTGTGGGAAATGGCACAGCAGGGAAATATGGATATTGATCAGATGGAAGAGGTTTTTACCAAACTGATGACGTTCTGGAAAAGTGTTTACCTTCGGAGGGAAGACTGAATGCCTTCAGCCGGAGGGAAAAGTGCCTGCTTTCACAGGGAATGACAGTTTTTTCGTTTCAGGAGATTCTTGCAGTCAGGGGGACAGGTTTATGGAAGCCATCTGTACAAAAAATCTTACAAAATACTATGGAAAGGCCAGAGGCATTACCGGACTGGACCTTTCCGTGGAAGAGGGAGAATATTTCGGTTTTATCGGCCCGAACGGCGCGGGAAAATCCACTACGATCCGTACTTTACTGGGGCTGATCTTTCCGACATCAGGCAGCGCGCAGGTTTTCGGAAAGGACATTGTAAAACAGAAGGAAGAGATTCTGAGGGAAACCGGGTACCTTCCTTCCGAGGCCCTGTTCTATCCGGGCATGAAGGTCAGGGATGTTCTGAAGCTTTCTTCCGGCCTTCGGAAGAGGGACTGCTCGCAGGAGGCAAAAAACCTGTGCGAACGCCTTCAGCTGGATACTTCCCGGAAGGTGGATGAGCTGTCCTTCGGAAACCGCAAAAAGGTTGCCATCGTCTGCGCGCTCCAGAGCCGGCCGAAGCTGCTGATTCTGGATGAACCGACCGGAGGCCTGGACCCCCTGATGCAGCGTGAATTTTTTGAAATCCTGCGGGAGCGGAACCGGGAAGGCACGACGATTTTTCTTTCCAGCCATGTTCTGTCGGAAATCCAGCGAAACTGCAGCCGCGCCGCCGTAATCCGGGAAGGACGCATGATTGCCTGCGGAAGCGTGGAGGACCTGGCGAAGACGAGCGCAAAACGGGTATCCGTGCATGGATCCGTGAACCTGGAAGGACTGGAGGGGGTAAAAGACCTGCAGTCTGCGGATGAGGGTGTGAGTTTTCTGTACAGCGGCGACATGAAGCACCTGCTGCAGCGGCTTTCGGAGGGATCAGTTCTGGACCTGAGTGTTTCGGAACCGGACCTCGAGGAAATTTTCCTGCATTATTACGTGCAGTAAGAAAGCGGGACAGGAGGAGAGTCCCTTTGTCCCCCATGTCCTCCCCATACCTGCGGAAAGAAGGAAAAGGAATATGACCATTGTAAAACATGAACTGCGGCAGGGGAAAATCTCTTTCCTGATCTGGACTGCCGCCATCGGATGCCTGCTGGCTATCTGTGTGTGGCTGTTTCCTGAGATGAAGGGACAGATGGACGGGGTCAGCAAAATGTTTTCCTCCATGGGATCATTTACTGCCGCATTCGGGATGGACAGACTGAATTTCGGCACGCTGATCGGATATTATACCATTGAGTGCGGCAATGTCCTGGGGCTTGGCGGAGCATTTTACGCGGCACTCTGCGCCGTGGAAATCCTCAGCAAAGAGGAGAGAGCCCGCACAGCAGAATTTCTGCTGACCCACCCGGTCAGCCGCCGGCGCGTGATCACCGAAAAGCTGGCAGCTGTCGTGATCCTGATCACGGCCATGAATCTGATTATTTACGCCGTCTCCGTGGCGTCCATCACTCTGGTCGGCGAAAAGATTCCGTGGAAGGAACTGAACCTGCTCCATCTGGCCTATTACCTTATGCAGCTGGAACTGGCCGGTATCTGTTTCGGCATCTCAGCTTTCCTGAGAAAAGGAAGCCTGGGAATCGGGCTTGGGATTGCAACGCTGATGTATTTTGTCAACCTGATCGCGAATATCTCCAAATCAGCCCGCTTTCTGAAGTACGTAACTCCGTTCGGATACTGTGACGGTGCGGATATTGCAGCCGATGGACGGCTGGATGGAAAGATGGTGGCCCTTGGGATGGCTGTCGGTCTGATCGGAATCCTGGCCGCTTACCGGGAGTACCAGCGGAAGGATATTCACTGATATTTACAGACGGATTACCGAGCCGGCTTCTCTGCCGTCTGAACCGTACAGACGGGGGATGCGCTCCTTTAAGCCGCCGGTGTCCAGGGGACATTCATTCAGATGGGTAATCATCATGCTGCACTGATACCGGTTCCGGCTGCCGCGGAAATGTTCAAAATCGCCGAGAACACGTTTCATTAAGGCGTCTGCATCCGGCATCCCGGCGTACCGAAGCGCTCCCTGAAAAGGGTTTGCCTCATTGGTGAGATCCCGGATGCCTTCTCCGATTTCTTCCCGGCTGCATTCTCCCTGGAGAGCACCGTCTCCATGCCTTGTCAGGTAGGAGCGGGAGATATAGCATACTTCCACAGCGGCATCCCGGAAATGTTTTTCGATGGCTGCGGAAATTCTTCCCAGGCCGGTCGTGGAAGGGGTGGAGTCTTCATATGTAGCAGGATTGTTCCCGTCCAGCAAGAGCCCCTGGCCGTTTTCGTAAAGAACATTCTGAAAACGGGTGAGCCAGGAAGCGGGCTGGATCCGGGCGATCGCCAGCATCCTCCGGAGATCTTCCATATAGTGGCGCAGCAGCCCTTCATCCTGCAGCAGTCCGGAAAACTCCCCGGGAATTTCCCGGATTCCATACTGACGAAGCCTCTCCGGAAGGTAATGGTCCCGGATGTCCCGGACAAAACGAATCTGTTCTTCGTCCGAAAGCCGGGCTATTTCCCCGATCCGGAAGGCTTTTTTATTCCATGTGCGGACAACGGTTTCCCAGATGCCAAGGCCGCAGCTGTTATGCACCCCTTTCTGCGCCAGCAGGATCTGGTTGATCAGCATGTCATACGGGGTGGAGACACGGCAGTCCGGATGCAGAATCAGGCCCGGACGGCAGCCCATGTCTGAAAGAAGGTCATATTCCTCCATGCAGATCATGGGATTCAGGATAAACTCCTCCGCGCAGTAGGTGGAATGTCCGTTCAGCGTGGAAGAACTGAAGTGATGGAAGACGTGCCGCAGCCCGTCCGCCGTCTCCACGGTATGGCCTCTCTGTGCGCCTCCGTTGCCGATGACAGCTATGGTGCTGCCGCTGCACTTCGAACC
>CACZQT010000438.1 GCA_902783295.1 uncultured Lachnospiraceae bacterium | reverse complement strand
TTCCTGCTCTGTCTTCTCTCCTTTGACCTCCTGCACGGCTTCCCCGAGGAGCTTGCAGTACAGATCGTAGCCCACGGCTTCCATATGACCGGACTGCTCCGCACCCAGGATGTTGCCGGCACCTCTCAGTTCCAGGTCCCGCATGGCGATGCGGATACCGCTGCCGAGTTCCGTGTATTCCCGGATGGCAGCCAGTCTCTTTTCCGCCGTTTCCTTCAGCATCTTATCGCGGCGGTACATCAGAAAAGCGCAGGCGGAGCGGGTGGAACGTCCTACCCTGCCGCGAAGCTGGTAAAGCTGTGCCAGCCCAAAGCGATCCGCGTCGTGAATAATGATGGTATTCACATTGGAAATATCCAGTCCCGTCTCAATGATGGTTGTGGAAACCAGGACGTCAATATCTCCCTGGACAAAATCCAACATGATCTGTTCCAGCTGCCTTTCCTTCATCTGGCCGTGTGCATACGCCACCACGGCTTCCGGCACCAGCGACTGGATGCGCGCCGTCATGTCCTGAATACTTTTTACTTTATTATAGACATAGTACACCTGGCCGCTGCGGGACAGTTCCCTCTGGATGGCTTCGCGTACCAGTTCCTCGTTGTATTCCATCACATAGGTCTGGATTGGCTGACGGTCCATGGGCGGCTCTTCCAGTACGCTCATGTCTCTGATCCCCACCAGGCTCATATGCAGTGTCCGCGGGATAGGTGTGGCCGTCAGGCTCAGGACATCCACCGTGTCCTTCATCTGCTTGATCTTTTCCTTATCCGCCACCCCGAAACGCTGTTCCTCATCGATAATCAGCAGCCCCAGGTCCTTGAACTGCACATCCTTGCTCAGCAGGCGGTGTGTTCCGATGGCGATATCCGAAGCGCCTTTTTTCAAAAGGCCCAGAGATTTTTTCTGCTCCGCAGGGGAGCGGAAACGGCAGAGCAGTTCTATGCCTACCGGATAATCCTTCATCCGCTGCAGAAAGGTATTGTAATGCTGCTGCGCCAGTATGGTGGTCGGCGCCAGATAGGCTACCTGCTTCCCGTCCTGGACAGCCTTGAAGGCTGCCCGCAGGGCAATTTCCGTTTTCCCGTAGCCTACGTCCCCGCAGATCAGGCGGTCCATGATCTTCGTGCTTTGCATATCCGCCTTGCAGGCATCGATGGCCTTCATCTGGTCTTCCGTCTCTTCGAAGGGGAAACGTTCCTCAAATTCCCTCTGCCAGACTGTATCCGGACTGTACACGAAACCGCTGGCATCCCGCCTCCTGGCGTACAGCCTCACCAGGTCGGCAGCGATGTCCTTCACCGCGTGCCGGACCCGTGTCTTTGTCTTATGCCATTCGTTTCCGGTCAGTTTGTTCAGTTTCGGTGCCTGGCCGGTATCCGATGACGCATATTTCTGAATGAGGTCTGTTTTTGTAACCGGCACGTACAGAATTCCGCCGTCGCCGTACACAATCTTCAGGTAATCCTTCGAGATGCCGCTTACCTCCACTTTTTCCAGGCCCTGATAAACGCCGATTCCGTGGTTTTCGTGTACAACATAATCGCCGACAGACAGTTCTTCAAAGGAACGAAGGCCTTTTCCCACGGAAAAACGGGGTTTTTTCTTTTTCCGGCGGTTCCCGCCCAGCAGATCTCCCTCTGAAATGACGGCGAACCGGATCTCCGGATATTCAAAACTTTTGCGGACGCTCCCGGCAGCCGTCAGAATCTGTCCGGGCAGCGGAATCCTGGCTTCTTCCCGGCCGGAAAAAACAGCATTCAGTTCATATTCCCGCAGGCTTTCCGCCAGATGCTCCGCCCTTGTGCGGGAATCCGACAACAGGATCACCCGCCAGCCGTCCCTTTTCCAGATCTGCAGATCATGGATCATGCCTTCAAAATTCCCGGCATAGCTGGCTGTCGTTCTCCCCTGTACCGTATAGCTTTTTCTCGGGCGGAAGATGCCGCTTTTCTGCTCCAGGCCGCTGACCAGAACGGACCGCGGACGGTTCAGCATTTCCCAGACCTCATCCACCTCCATCAGCTCCGGCGTCGGCTCATCGCTTCGGAAGCCCTTTTCCAGGCGCATCTGCATACTGTCCTGGAATTCTTTGGAAACCGCCAGGGCTTTTTCAGTCAGCCGGGCCGGTTCGTCCAGAAGGATGGCTGCTTCCTCATCAAAATAGCTCAGGATGGACACGGCGGAAACGTACTTTCCGTCCACCACTTCCGGCATTTCATCTGCCCCGTACAGGTGGATTTCTTCCAGATTCTCCAGAGACCGCTGGCTTTCAGCATCGAACCAGCGTATGGAATCTACTTCATCCCCCCAGAGTTCAATCCGGACCGGGTTCTGTTCAGTCAACGGGAAAATATCCAGAATACCGCCGCGGACGGAATACTGCCCGCTGGCTTCTACCTGGTATTCTCTTTCATACCCCAGCTCCGTCAGACGCCGGCTGATGGCTGCCAGATCCAGGAAATCTCCCACCTTCATTTTTACCTGCCGCCGGTACACTTCTTCCGGCGAAGCAATCCGGTCCAGGCAGCCGTCGATTGTCGTGATGATGGTGCCCTTTTTTTCTTCCAGAATCTGCCGGATAACTGCCATACGTTCTTTCGCCAGCAGATTTCCCTGGATGTCTGCCTGGAAAAACAGGACGTCCTTGGCCGGATACAGAAATACATCATCCCTGAAACAGGAAATATCTTCCAGAAGTTCTCTGGCCTGTACTTCATTATAGGTAATGATCAGGGTCAGGGGGCATTCTTCTGTCAGGGCACAGATCAGGTGCGCCTTCTGGCTTTCCACACATCCCGTAACCATCAGCGGTCCCAGGCCGCGGTTCAGTCCTGTTTTCAGTTCTTCAACCTGGACCAGCTCCTTCAGCGGAGCCGTAAAATTCACCGCCATAACATCCTCCTTTCCATGATCCTTCCTGCTGCAGCAAATAGCACGAGGGAATGATTCCACGTGCTGTTCACAGGCTGTTCTCCATTTATACCCCAATCCGCGCCGGCCTGTCAACCGGCATTACCGGAGGAACTGTGATGCTGCAGGCATTGTGCCTTACCGCCCGCCAGCGAACCAGGTTCATCAAGAAAGAGTTTCGCCTTCGCGAAACTCTCGCGCGGTGCGCGGCCGGTTTCGCCGGCAAAATACCTTTACGCGCACCTGCGCATCGACACGGAGTATTTTCATCTCACAGGAAATCCAGAAGAATTTCCTGTGAGATGAAAATACAAACCTTTGGACCTGTGAACCCGTGATTCTATCCCTTGCATTTTTTTCTTCCTTCTATTATAATAAAACCACATGTGGATCGGATTTCCACCGAAAGGAGAAGGTAAATTATGCTGGTAAAAGTAGGTATTAACGGTTTTGGACGTATTGCCCGTGTTATCATGCGAATCCTGGAAGAGCGTGATACGGACATCGAAGTCTGTGCCATCAACCTGCGCAGCGCGGATATCAAACGTATGGCGTATCAGATGGAATATGACTCCGTTTTCGGTCGTTTCAAAGGCAGAGTACGTGCCACAGATACGGAACTGGTCGTCAACGGCAAGAAGATCAAGGTCTTCTCCGAGGACGATCCTTCCAAGATCGACTGGGCTTCCGCCGGTGCCGAGTACATCATTGAATCCACCGGTAAATTCCGTACTCTGGAAGACTGCGCCATGCACTTTAACGGCGGCGCCAAGAAGGTTATCCTGACCGCTCCCGGCAAGGATAAAGGCTTCCCCACCTTCGTTATGGGTGTCAACAACGAGACCTATAATCCTTCCATGAAGATTGTTTCCAACGCTTCCTGTACCACCAACTGCCTGGCTCCTCTGACGAAGGTCATCAACGATACCTTCGGGATCGAGCGGGCCCTGATGTCCACCATCCACGCTTCCACCTCCAAGCAGAAGCCCGTCGACTCCAACGGCGGACGTGACTGGCGGACCGGCCGTTCCGTTTTCAACAACATCATTCCTTCCACCACCGGTGCTGCCAAAGCCGTCGGCCTGGTTATTCCCGAACTGCAGGGCAAGATGACCGGTATGAGCTTCCGTGTTCCCACCAGCGATGTTTCCGTAGTAGACCTCACAGCACAGCTGAAGAAGCCCACCAACTACGAAGAAATCTGCGAAGCTGTAGAACATGCCAGCCAGACCTACATGAAGGGCATCATCGAATACAATACGGATGAGATCGTTTCCTCCGACCTTCGCGGAAACTTCCAGACCTGCGTATTCGATGTAAAGGCCGGCATCATGCTGGACGATACCTTCGTAAAACTGATTGCCTGGTACGACAATGAATGGGGTTATTCCAATCAGTGCATCGACCTGGTGCAGTACATTGCCAACGAGGACATGAAGGCTGAAGCCAAGGCTGCCAAAGAAGCTGCCAAGAAGGCTGCTGAAAAAGAAGCCAAGAAGGCTGAAAAAGAAGCCAAATAAGCCTGAAAAAGAAGCCAGATAAGAAGGCTGATTTTATTTATTATCCGCGCAAAAGACCGGCATCGGAAACCGAATCTGGTTTCCGATGCCGGTCTTTTTGTTTTTCATATGCCATCCTCAGATGGCTTCCGCGCGCTGCCGGAGACACTCTTTCCGGTAAGCAGCCAGTACAGCTCTGGTCAGTTCCTGCCGGGATTCCTGCCGGATGGGATGCACCAGATCACGGTACAGACCATCCGCACACCGCCGGCTTGGCATTGCCAGGAAAAGCCGGTCTCCTTCTTCTACTACCAGAATATCATGCACGGCCAGCGCATGGTCAATGGTTATAGCCGCAGTAGCGACCACGCCGCCCCTTGGCTGACGAATCAGCCGGATGCGTATTTCTGTAATGTTCAAACAGCCTCCTGTCCAGCGTATATTCCAGACAGGGTTGCTTTCCGCACCTATTCGGTTACGATTTTAATGGCATCCGGCGTTCCCTTATATACGGTTCCTGCCGGAATATTGGTTCTGGCTTCCACAATGCAGTTCTCCAGAACCACATCGTCCGAAATATACGCTTCCCCTAAGATAATCGAATTCTTGATTTTGCAGTTCTTGCCGACGAAGCCTTTGCTGAAGAGAATGGAATTCTCCACTTCGCCGTTCACGATCGTACCGTTCGCAACCAGGCTGTTGACGACTTTGCTGCCGGAATTGTACTTAGCCGGCGCGTAATCATCCACCTTCGTCTGGATGGCAGGGTAATCCCGGAAGAAATGCTTGCGGATCTCCGGTTTCAGGAAATCCATATTTGCTGCATAATAAGCTGCCACATTGGAGATATTCGTCCAGTAGCTTTCCAGCTTATATGCCAGAATCTTCTTCACATTCTTCTGGCGCATGATGACGTCCCGTACGAAGTCGGTCCATTCCATCTCGATGCACTGCTCCATCAGGCTGATCAGCAGCCTGCGGCGGATCACATAGATGCCGGTGGAAATGGTGCGGAGCGTGGAAGCAACGGGCTTCTCTTCCCAGTCAAGGATACGGCCGTTCTCATCTGTACGCACCACGCCGAAGCGGCTTACATCCGCGTCTTCCGGCAGATCCTTGCAGACGACGGTGATATCCGCATCATGCGAAGTATGGAAGTCGATCACATCATTATAGTCCAGTTTGTAGATTCCGTCGCCGGAGGCGATTACCACGTAGGGTTCATGCCTGCGGTACAGGAATTCCAGGTTCTGGGCAATAGCATCCGCCGTGCCGCGGTACCAGTCATTGTTCTCCGGAGTGATGGTCGGGTTGAAGAGGAACAGTCCGCCCTGCTTCCGGCCGAAATCCCACCATTTGGAAGAGCTTAAATGCTCGTTCAGGGAACGGGAGCTGTACTGGGCAACCACTGCCACAGTTCCGATTCCGGAATGGCTCATGTTGCTTAAGGTAAAGTCAATGGCACGAAAGCTGCCGGCCATAGGCATGGCCGCGATGGCGCGCCGGTGGGTCAGTTCCTTCATGCGTTTGTTATTTCCGCCTGCTAAAATGATTCCCAGTGCTTTCATGCTTTCTCACCTGCCTTTACGATAAACCCGCCATCCTCAAGACGGCCTCCGGGATAATCTTCTTTTTCTGTCACGCCGACAATGGCCGTATTCAGACCGACTGACACGCCTTCCGGCACCACAGAACCCTTAGCAATAGTTACCAGGTCGCTGGCATACACGCGGGTATCCAGCTTGCTCTCAGCGAAAGCGCCTTCGCCCAGCACCGCATTATCACCGATCACCACATTCTCTGCGACAATGGCTTTCCGCATGCGGACATTCTTTCCGATCTTGGCGCCTGCCATGACAATGCTGTCCACGACCTCGCTGCCTTCACCCACCGAAACATTGGAGCCGATGACGGAATGCTGCACGCTGCCGTAAATTTCCGAGCCGCCGCCGACGATGCACTTTTCCGTCCTGGCATTCGGTCCCATGTATGCCGGAAGCATGGAATCCGTTTCGGTATAGATCTGCCAGAAATCTTCGTACATGTTGAATTCCGGTACCAGATCCACCAGTTCCATATTGGCTTCCCAATAGGAGCTCAGGGTTCCTACATCCTTCCAGTAGCCGGTAAACTCATACGTATAGAGTTTCTTCTGCTGCTCGAAGCAGTAAGGAATGACATGCTTTCCGAAGTCGCATTCCGGAACATCCTTCAGGGTAATGAGTGCGTCACGCAGTACAGGCCAGCTGAAAATATAAATACCCATGGATGCGAGATTGCTCAGTGCATCCTTCGGCTTTTCCTGGAATGCGGTAATCCTCTTGTTTTCATCCGTTACCACAATACCGAAACGATGCGTCTCCTCCCACGGTACCGGCATGGATGCGAGGGTAACATCAGCTCCTTTGGCATTGTGATATGCCAGCATTTCCTCGTAATCCATTTTATATATGTGGTCGCCGGAAAGAATCAGCACATAATCCGGATTGTAGCGCTCCATGAACTCAAGGTTCTGATAGATCGCATTGGCCGTACCAGTATACCATTCCGTATCCGATGTCTTCTCATAGGGCGGAAGAATATGCACGCCGCCAACCCGTTTATCCAGATCCCACGGGATACCGATACCGATATGGGTATTCAGCTCCAGGGGACGGTACTGTGTAAGAACGCCGACGGTATCCACGCCTGAGTTTACGCAGTTGCTCAGCGGAAAGTCGATAATCCTGTACTTGCCGCCAAAGAAAACTGCAGGTTTCGCCACGGAAGAGGTCAGCACCCCCAACCTGCTGCCCTGGCCGCCAGCTAAAAGCATGGCGATCATCTTTTTCTTAATCACAAAACCACCTCACTTTTCGCGCCGGAAAAGCATCCTTTTCCGACAATTGTCATCATACGAAATCAGTATAGCACATAAATCGGAACTTGAAAAGAAGATTTCTGCCATTCCCTTGAAGATAATGCCATTCTGGGTTATACTGTTTTCGTATGGATCTCCGCCGGAATTCCGGCGGCCATCCGGTACCCTTCCTTTGGAAAGGAGGCTCATTTTGCGATTCATACATACAGCAGATCTTCATCTCGGTGCCTGTCCCGACAGCGGCCTTCCCTGGGCTGCGGAAAGAAAACAGGCACTTTGGGATGCTTTTCATACCATCATCCGGGCTGTCAGGGAAGAAGGCATTGACCTCCTCCTGATTGCCGGAGATTTTTTTCACCGGCGCCCCCTGCTGAGGGAACTTCGGGAAGTAAACTCCCTGTTCAAGAGCATCGCTCCTGCCCAGGTTGTAATCATTGCCGGGAACCACGACTGTCTGCAGCCGTCTTCGCCGTACGCTTCTTTTCCCTGGGCTGTGAATGTGCACTTTCTGTCCTCCAGGACGATGGATTCCGCTGTGCTTCCGGAGCTGAATACTGTTGTTCACGGTTTTTCCTACCACCGCCCCATCATACGGGACGCCCTGTACGACCATCTGTCTGTCCCGCAGGACGGCATGTACCATATCCTGCTGGCCCATGGCGGTGATGACACCCATATTCCCATCCGGCTGAATGCCCTGGCAAAAGCCGGTTTTGACTATGTCGCTCTGGGGCATATCCATCAGCCCCGGCTGTTCAGCAAGGCAGGCATCGCCTGGTGCGGTTCTCCGGAACCTCTGGACCGCACGGATATCGGCAGGCGGGGATATATCCGGGGCGAAATCGGGGCAGCCGGCTGCCATTTCCGCTGGGTTCCCTGCGCGATTGCCGAATACAAACCTGTCACAGTTACGGTAACCCCTTCCAGTACATCCCTTCAGATCCGGCAGATGCTGGAAAGCCGTCTGGACCCGGATCCCCGGTACCTCTATCTGATACGCCTGACAGGCTCACGGGAGCCCGACATGGTATTTGAAAAAGAAACCATCCGGCAGGCAGGCCGCATTGTGGATGTAATCGATGAAACCCAGCCTGCCTATGATCTGGATCGTCTGGAAGAAGAACACTCTCACGACCTGGTCGCCCGTTTTATCCGGGAACTGAACCGCCCGGATGCCGGAGATCTGGAGAAAAAGGCCCTGTTTTACGGACTGCAGGCCCTTCTGCCGCCCGATGCCTGATGTAAAAAACGAATGGGGAACAATCATGAAATATAACCGGCTTCATATCAACCATTTCGGCCGCCTCCAGAACCGTACCCTCGAATTTGAGGACGGAATCCATATCATCAGCGGTCCGAATGAAAGCGGGAAGTCCACCCTCCATGCTTTCCTGGAAGTTATGCTCTTCGGCATGGAACGCGTCCGGGGCCGGGGAGCCAAAAATGACAGCTATCACCGCTTCTTCCCGGAAGAAGGCAGCAGCACCTACGGCGGAGTCCTGGAATTTACCCAGGACGACGTGCAGTATTCCATCTACCGGAACTTTCAGAGGGATGCCTCCGGTTTTACCCTGATGGACCAGACGCACAAACGCCAGCTGACACCTACCGACGAAGAATACCACAGGCTGATCGCCGGCCTGACTCTGCCCCTCTACCGGAATACCGTTTCCCTGCGGCAGCTGCAGGCCGCCACGTCCGCCGAACTGCCGCTGCAGCTGCGGAACCATATCGTCAACCTGCGGTCTACGGGTTCCGGTTCCCTGGACCTCTCCGGCGCTAAGGAAACACTGAAAAAGCAGCGGAAAGAAAAAGAAGCCGCCAGGAATAAAGAGGCCGGCGAAAAAGCCCGCCGGCTCCAGGAAGAAATCGAAGAAGGCCGTCTGGCCCTTGAGAATACGCCGCTCCCGGAAGACTACGCCCTGCTCTCCGGAAGAGCGAAAGGCGTCGCCAGAAAGCGGGAAGAGACCGAGGCCAAAAGAGAACGCCTGATGGATGCCATTCATGAGCGGGAGGAAGCTCTGTCTTCACTCCCCCGCCGCAGGCAGGGTGCGCAGATCACCTCTGCAGTCTGCTTTGCAGCCGCAGTCGTTCTGCTGGCCGTTATGGCTGTCCTGCTTGTCAGCAAAAACATTCCGGGCGCCATTCTGGCGGGCTGTTTCGCAGCCGCTGCCTGCCTGGCCGGTGCCGCAGGCCGCAGGCGCGCCAGAAAACTGGTTGTCCCGGCCGCCTCACGGAAACAGCTGATCCGCGGCAAACAGCAGGCTGAGGTCCTGACAGAAAAGCTGCTCGCCCTCTCCGAGGAGGACAGGCAGCTGGAAATGACACTCCGGCAATACCGGGAAACGGTGTGGCAGCGGGAAAAACTGGAAGAAGAAATCCGCCGTAAAGAAGACGAGCTGGACGGTCTGGCGGAAACGCTGGCAAGAAACAAAGCGCTGGAAGAGGATATCGCTGCCCTGGATCTGGCGCGCGACACCCTGGACCGCCTGTCCTCCACTGAATTTGCCTCTTTCGGGAGCTACCTCCAGGATACAGCCTCTACCCTGATCCGCCAGATTACCGGCGGGCGGTACAGCCGTCTCCTGATCGATGATGATATGCACATCCTGCTGGAACAGGACCACCAGCCGGTAGAGCTGACCGGCCTTTCCTGCAGCACCCTGGACCAGGTATACCTGGCCCTCCGGATTGCCTGTATAGACTTTTTCTGGCCGGAGGATTCCATCCCTCTGCTGCTGGATGAAAGCTTTGCCATGTACGACGCAGACCGTATTGCGGAGACACTTTCCTGGCTCGCGGAAAACTATCCCGGTCAGGTCTTCCTGTTCACCTGCCAGAACCGTGAAGCGGCCGTACTGCGCAGCGCCGGCATCCCGTTCCGGCTTATTGAGATGTAAACGGACGGATGACGTCCCAGATCCTGTCTGACTGCATGCCCAGTTTCCAGTAAGCAATGCCTCCAAGCCCGTATTTTTCAAGGACGGAAAGCTTTGCTTTTATGGACTCGGCATCCTCCAGCCAGAGCTTCAGCTGGACGCCGTCGTCCGTTGTTCCGCTGGCATAATTCTGACAAAGGTCCCCCAGCCAGCTGACGGACATTCCGTTCTCCGTCACAAAAGCTGCCGCGGTTTCCATCCCCATAGCTTCTGCCTTGTTCCCATCCGGGGTGATTCTCCACAGGCGGGTATAAAAAGGCAGGGCACAGATCAGTTTTTCGGCAGGGATCTGCAGCAGCATTCCATCCACAGCCTGCTGGACGAAAGGCAGAGAAGCATTGGAACCCGGCATGTCTCCGGATATATGCTCATCATACGCCATGACAATGACATAATCCGCCACTATCGCCTGTTCCCCTACGTGGTACCGGCTCAGCACGCCGCTGGCAGGAACGCCATTGTCCACGCAGAGAACCAGCCCCCGCTTCCGGCATTCCACCGAAAGCTCCCGGACAAACTGAATAAAGCCCTCCCCGGCTGCTGATGAAATCTCTTCAAAATCCACATCCACGCCGTCCGCGCCGCAAGCCTCCAGTTCAGTTATGAGCGATTCTATCAGCTTCCGGCGGTGTGATGTAGGCTGCAGCAGATCCGCAGACACAAGGTCAATCTCAATATTCAGTCCCACCATCGGCCATACCTGCAGCCCTGCTTCATGGGCCATTCGTACATATTCCGGACTGCCTGTCCCCTTCAGAGTTCCGTCTTCCGAAGCCGCATCAAACCACGTCGGGGAAATTACATTCACCGGCGCATTCTTTTTCAGGAACTTCTCCAGATCCTCGATGCCGCTTCCGCGGAATATCTGGTGCCAGACCATACTTACGCTGCCATCCATGGCCGTCCGGGTATATTCCGGTTCCTGGTAAGGTCCTGTTATTTCCACTTCTTTTCTTTCACCCAGACTGTCATTGGGAAGGTATCCCAGAAAACCGTCCGGCGTCTGCACATAACTCCAGTTTTCCATGGAATATAGCACTACCACCTGGTCTCCGGTGTTCAGATGTGTTACCACCTTGCTGCGGATCCCGCCCAGTACCCGGACCTGGGTATCCTTCTTCAGTGTACCGATTTCTTCCGTTCCCCATATTGTCTGAAGCACCAGACGGTTCGGATTTTCAAAATGCTCCGCCAGAATATTGGATACATTTTCCACATAAGACAGGGAAATATATACTTCACCATCTTTCTGCAGGAAAACCGGCGCCCCGTCAAAGGCACTTTCGGTATCCGCCTGAATGGTCTCCTCCGGCAAAGTATAAAGCAGCAGTTCTTCCGCCGGATCCCAGTAAAAACGGCTGTTCAGTTCATTGGTAATAACCGAATACGGAAGATATGCGTGCCCCAGCTGCCACAAGGCGCGGCTCTCCACCAGTTCGTGATTGGCAATAATGGCGGCCTGGTTCTCATCCCTGCCGTATATTTCTCCCAGATCCGCAGGCTCGTTGGTGGGAAGCCGGCGGCTCACCCATTCCCAGCCGAACCAGGCGGCTGAAAGAGCCATAATTAAAAAAAGAATGATCAGTACGGGAAGTATGCGGTTCGCTCCGGATTGTTGGGATCTTTTTTTCATTCCTTGCCTCCTGTGCAGCTGGCTGGATTTCCCGACCAGTATAGCATATGGCAGAGGGCATTTCAAATGGTTGATGATTGGCGCCTGTTTTTCGGGAACTGCTGTCCGGCGGCAGAAGGACCGCCGTCCCCTTTTTATTTTCCCGGACAGATTTTCCCGTTCCACCCTCCTTTCCCCTGATATTTCATCCTGCCATCGCCCTCCATCCAACCTGAGAAGCCTGAATTCTGCTGGCTGCCCTTCTTCCGTCTGCCGGCCTGCAGCGACAGCCCGGCTCTTTTTGTCCCATCCTCCGGAAGAAAAGGCCCTTGCATTTTTCAAAAAAAACCCGCTTTTGTGATACGCTCCTCTTCTGCGCTTATTCCAGAATCGCAGCCCTTTTTCGGTTGCAGATCCAGGTCTCCTGCAGGCAGGCGGCGGCCATTCCTGAATGAATGCTGCTCTTCTTTTCTTCCGCCCCCTGCCCGGCTTCCCGTACTGACCGTGAAGCGAACCGCCGAGTCCCTGTGTATTTATCCTACACTTCCGCGCTGCTGCCTGTCACGCAACAACCTGTCAACCAGAGGTTCCCATCTGCCGTCTTTTGGTTCCCGTTTGCCCGGAAATTGCGCAACACAGCGAGTCCAAGGTCATTCGACGATCCGTGCAAGCACGATCGTCGATGACTTTGGACTCGCTGTGACTTCCGTGTGAAGAAAACATACGCATGG
>CACZQT010000437.1 GCA_902783295.1 uncultured Lachnospiraceae bacterium | reverse complement strand
GTCAGGGCCAGATTCGCCAGAACGCCCTTCAAGGCATGGGCTGCTTCAAATCCCTTTTTCAGGTCACCGGCAGAAACCGCTTCCACCAGTTCCTCAGCATGCTGATCCGACGCAAGCATCCCCACCAGGCGAACATAGAATCCTTCATTGTTCATACAACGTGAAAGCCCCTGGGCTGTATCAGCCCCGTATTCCTTCAAAGCATCTACTGTCAGCAATGTATTATCTCCTTTTACAGTCATTTTCCGGATACTGCTTTCCGATTGAATCATCGAGACACATTTATCCCGGACGGAGTCTTGACTCCGCCCAGGATATCCCAAATTGTCCGGAAATCAGTACCTGGTCATCACATAGGTTCCGGTAGCCTTTACTTCAGAAAGGGAAATAATTCTTCCCCAGTGAATCGAATAGTTATAGTTGCCTTCTGCAACCACCAGATATTTACCGACCACTTTCATTACTATCACGGAATGCGTATTATCGTCCATACGGACAATATCGCCTACCTTGATCTTGTTGAATTTTTTGTGCATGGTCGCTTTCTTCGTAAAGGCGATGTCGCTCAGTTTAAATACAAATGCGGAGCAGCCAAAGCCCATGCTGAAATAGCCTCCCTTAAAGGCATAGCCCGTCATATTCGTCCATTCCATTCCTTCAGGGAGTTTTTTCTTCTGTTGTTTCAGCTTCCTGTATACCCGGGCCTGCTGTTTGCTCATTCCCTTGGTATTGTTGTCAATCTTCAGCGTCTGCCCGGCTTTCTTTGCAGCTGCTTTCGCATACGGAGAAACCTTCTCCGAAACCGGCAGCTTTGTATCGACCCCGCTGAATTCCATCATCAGGACCTGCCTGTCATCTTCTTCCGGAGCCGGAACTGCAAAGACGCTCTCTGCGGTCAGACTGAATAAGAGAATAATGGCTGTCAGGAAGATCAAAATTTTTCTCTGGTTTTTCATAATAGCCTCCCGTACTGACATCCGTCGGTTTCTTGCTTTATGCGGGTACCTGTTATTCAATGCAGTCACCCGTATTGACATACACCTGTCCAAGTCCCAGAGGCGTTTTGTATTCTTCTATGGCTACGATGTCTTCACCGGGCAGATAGAGCACCACGACTTCCGTGTCTTTCGAGCCCACCGTTCCGGTGATATTCTTTTTATCCGGAGTATATCCTGAAATATCCGGCGACTGTATATAAAAACTCCCGCCGGCTGCGTAAGTACCTTCATAAGCCGGTGCCGCCGCACTTCCGTCCAGGAAACGGTAGCTGACCGTTACCGTATAGCTTTGCGTTTCCTCTTCCTCACGGATCACCCGCGTACTGGTCATAACAGTGTCATTTCCGCGTTCCGTGACATCCAGCGTATATCCCGCAACCTCCGGTTCTACCCAGGAATAGGACAGCTCTTTCCCGTCCGCGTATTTCGGAACGGTGATCTCTGTTTCCCAGTTGTTAGCGCCGGACAGGGTAACCACGCGGGACTGTTCGCTGCTTGTAAGGACCATCGACAGGCTGGAAGGACGCGCCTGATTGCCGGCATCTTCCCAGTCTATGGAAATACTTAACGTAACGGTTTCCGTTTCATGGGTATTGGTGAACGTAGTGGTATTCCCTACATTTTCCACCTTTACAGTATATCCGTCCGCTTCGTGTTCGCGCCAGGAATAATGAGCCTTTACCCCATTAAAACGCTTCGGCACGTCCGCGATCATTGTGGTCCAGTTGTTTTCTTCATCAAGAGTAATGGTGGCAAGAACTGTCTCGTCGTTCAGAACCAGGTCAAAATCCAGGGAAGAAGGACGGATCCGCTCGCGGTCGCTGTCGTCCTCCCATACTTTGTTCAGAGTCAGCGTCATGCTCGGGTTCAACGTATCCGACTTGATCGCTTTGGAAACAGCCTTTACCTCCGGAAGGTTTTTCACGGTGCAGGAACCGGCCGCCGTAACCTGGTTCATAATGGTTCCATGCTTGATATCCTCGCCGGTAACAGTATAAGTGGAAGTGAACGTCCTCTTTTCACCCGGTTTCAGAAGCCCGATGATCCATTTCTCGCCGGTCAGGGAATCCGTTACCAGAACATTCCGCAGGGTCAGGTTTCCGTCGTTGGTAACCGTAATTTTATACGAGGGTTTTTCACCCAGGATATAGCCGTCCACATCTTTGGCTTTGGTCGTGGCTTTCAGCTTGACTTTCAGGTGTCCGTTCCGGACTGTCTCCGCAGAAGCAGATCCCACAGCCTCTGCCGGGTTGCTGCCCCGGGCGGAAACCGCATTGGCGCGTACCGTACTGATAACCGCGCCTCGG
Source organism: uncultured Lachnospiraceae bacterium (assembly GCA_902783295.1). Classification (GTDB taxonomy): domain Bacteria; phylum Bacillota; class Clostridia; order Lachnospirales; family Lachnospiraceae; genus UBA3305. The sequence continues at coordinate 279 of CACZQT010000437.1, read as the reverse complement.
TCCATGTCTTCCTGTACAGCTGTTTTCTTATAGGTAAACTCCGCTGTACTGCCGGGTGCCAGTTCAAAAGAGTTGTCCTCAAATCCGGCAAAGTCCTCTGTCAGGCGGCCATCTTTGAGTGTCACATTTCCGATATTGGCAACAATTACCGTAAAGGATACTTCCCCGCCGAGTTCCACATCTTTCCGGGGATCTAATTTCATCACGGCTGTCAGACCTGCAGAAGCAGGCGCCATTTTCACCACGGCGGAACCGGATTTAGATATCCGGCTGCCGTCG
>CACZQT010000436.1 GCA_902783295.1 uncultured Lachnospiraceae bacterium | reverse complement strand
CATCAGCACCGTTACGTAGATCAGCACGCATCCCAGCAGCAGACACTGAAGAAGGAAGATGGTCTGAAACAGCCTTCCTGTTTTTGTCGTCCTGATTTTTTTCATATCCCCCTCTGGCCGGCATGCATACACATACCGGCATGGTTAAAAAGAACCGCGTTTTTCATTCATGACGCAGCTCCCGCTCATTTCTTATTCGATTATAGCCATCCCCCGCGGTAAAAGTCAATCCTCAAATAGGTACCGCAATGCAAGGGGAGACAAGGGGACAGTCCCTCTGTCCCGGAAGCGGGACAGAGGGACTGTCCCCTTGTCTCCCCTTGTATTGCCTGTCTCACAGCACGGAAGGCAGCTTTTCCCCTCGGCTCCAGGCATGCAGGTTCTTCCCGGCGATGCGCACGATCCGCTCGAAAGTTTCCGCCAGCCAGAAATCACCGGCTACGTGCGGTGTAATAAATACATTTTCATATTGCCACAGGCTGTCATCCGCCGGAAGCGGTTCCGGATTGGTGACATCCAGGGCAGCCCCTGCCAGAAGCCCTTCATCCAGAACCTTTTTCAGGGCCGGAAGGTCAACGGCCGAACCGCGGCCGACATTGAGGAGATAGGCGCCGGGCTTCATCTTCCGGAGACGGGCTTCGTTCATGAGGCCTTCTGTTTCCGGACTGCCGGGCAGTACCATGGCTACAATGTCCGCCCGGGGCAGCACCTCATCCAGCGAAGAGAGCAGCACCTGCTCATCCAGATACTCAGGCTTCGGCTTATTATGTTTGCGTACACCGATCGTATAGGCGCCAAGCGCTTTGACCTTCCGGGCGTAATCGCCGCCGATATCCCCCGTTCCCAGAACCGCGATCACAGAGCCTTCGACGGAAATGATATTCGTCCCCCGGATCCACCGGTTCTCGCGCTGGGCATCCCGGTACATCGGAAGATGCCGGATGAGGGCAAACGTCTGGCCCAGCATATGTTCGGAAACCGACAGCCCGTAAGCTCCGACGGCAGGAGTCAGCGCGGCACCTTCCGGAAGGACATCGTGCAGGTACTGGTCATACCCGGCGCTGTTGGTCTGGAACCACTCCAGGTTCTTCGCCTTTCTGATCATAGCCGGAGAAAGGTTTCCAATCACGGCCCGGACATCCGCTACGTCCTCTTCCGTGACCTCAGCACCTGGTTTATAGATAAATTCGAAGCCATTATCCTCCCCGGTTCCCTCTGTCTGCTGCTCCAGAAAAGCCTTATGGCGGTCATTTACGGGAATCACAACCAGGATCTTTTTCATGAGCATTTCCTCCATATCTTTTTCTTATCAGTTCTTCATGCCTTATTCTGTGGAACTTCGTCTGTTTCGTACAGGCTCTTCGTACTTTATTTTGTGAAACTTCATCTGTTTGGTATAAGTTCTTCGTGCCTTATTCTGCAGGATTTCGTTTTTCAGCGGCTGTTCTCACTCCACGCGGTTCCGAAGCACCCCAATGGCTTCGATCTCGCATTCCACCACATCGCCGGGCTTCAGCCACTTCGGCGGGTCGAAGCCCATGCCTACGCCTTTCGGCGTACCGGTGGCGATAATCGTTCCCGCCTGGAGCGTCATTCCCCGGCTCAGTTCGGAAATGATTTCATCAATACCGGTAATCAGCATGCAGGTACGGGAATCCTGCCTGAGTTCCCCGTTGATCCGGCTGCGGATGGCCAGGTCCGGAGGAAATGCGATTTCATCCGCCGTAGTGATGACTGGCCCCATGGGGGTAAAGCCGTCCAGGCTCTTTCCGAAATACCACTGCTGATGCGCCGTCTGCAGGTTCCTGGCGCTGACATCATTCAGAACTGTATAGCCGAAAATACAGGCGGACACTTCCTCCGGCTGCACATCCCGGGTATCTTTTCCCAGGATCACGGCCAGTTCCACTTCATAATCCAGCCGGTCCACCAGTCCGGTATAGGCCGGGATCACCCCGTCCGGACCCGGCGCTGTATTCACTCTTTTTGAGAAGTACACCGCATACCGCCTGTCCTTCTTCGTGAAGGCTTCCTTCGAATACCCGGCGGCTTCCTCCGCGTGCTCCGTATAATTGAGCCCCAGGCAGATGACATCCTGCAGCGGGTGAGGAATCGGGGCCAGAATCTCCGCCTCTTTTACGGGAATTGTAAATGCCGCATCCGCCGCGGCCAGAAGCTGCTCCCTGGTTTTTTCCGTAAAACCGCAGATCAGCTCATTCATCGTCCGGTACGGCAGCCCCAGGCCGGCCAGCGGCGCGATCCGGGTCCCGTCCGCGTGCAGCAGTCCGACACCCTCTTCCCCCTGAAAACAATATGTCAGCAGCTTCATTCCGGATCCTCCTCTATGAAAGCTTTTTATGCGTAAAAACAGACCTGCCCGGCCGCCGGTTCCTTCCGGCACCTCCGGAAAAATCTTCCATTTCCTTTACGGCTGCATCCGGCTGTATTATACCAGACGCTCCAATACCTGGCAAGCGTCGGATATCCGTATTGTTTTGAAAGTATAGGTCCGGAAAAGAGCCGTTCTGATCGCCGCTTCAGAGGGTTCCCCCTGCCTGCGCAGTGAATTTCATTTGACAAAAAGAGACCTTCCTAATATAGTAAAGATGGATATATTTGTACATTTTTCCGCTTATGGAAACACCTTTCTGTCAGAGGCATTTCCACGGATCAAGAATGTAAAAACTTCGCCCGCCTGCTTTTTCCGGGCAGGTAAATCACAAAAGAAGGAGGAATCCCTATGAAACAGTTTTCCCGTAAATGGAGCATGCTGTTCCTTGTGCTGGCTGCCATGGTGTTCATCCTGGGACCGGGCATGGCCCGGGCCGCTTCGAAGCTGGATAATGACGCAGATTCGAACAGTTCGCCGAACGCCAAAAACGTGATCAGTTCTGTAAACTACGAGCTGACTTCCGACGGAAAGGTGCAGGTCAAAGTTTATCTGAATGGTGCCTACGCAGGAATGGGCCGTTCAAAATGGACAATTTACGCCATAGAAGTGATTGGTGATAAAACCAATGTCGTCAAAGAGTCGTTTGCGGATGCCGGACCTTCTACCGTCTCAACGCCCTATGTCATGAAGCATACCTTCACACAGGGCACAGCCGCATTTCT
>CACZQT010000435.1 GCA_902783295.1 uncultured Lachnospiraceae bacterium | reverse complement strand
TGGCTTTCTCTTTTGTCGGTATATTCGTCCGGTGTTAATGGAAACATGATCAGAGAGGGGATGATCTGTTGAAGGATTTTCTTCAGAATACCTGGAAGCACCGCGCTCATGTAGTGATGGCTTTACCGGCTTTTCTTGTGCTGCTGTTTATCATGTATGTCCCGATGACCGGTCTGGTCATGGCCTTTAAGAACTTTGACTATTCCAAGGGCATCTTCGGCAGCGACTGGGCCGGCCTCGGAAATTTTGAGTTTCTGATCAAATCCAAGGATACATTCCTGACCATGACCAGAAATACCGTGCTGTACTATCTTCTTTTCACGGTGGTCGGCATGGTTCTGAACGTGACGATTGCCATCTGCATTGATCAGCTTGCCTTCAAAAAAGCGGGAAAAACGATGCAGACGCTGATGATCATTCCCGTTTTCATCTCCTATGCGGCGGTGCAGTTCATCGTTTTCGCCTTTATCGATTCCCGCACGGGTCTGATCAATCATGTGCTGGGAACCCGGACCCGGTTTTATTCCAATGCGGGATTCTGGCCATGGATCCTGCTGATTGTGAAGGTCTGGAAGGATACCGGATACGGTTCCGTGCTTTACATGTCCGTTCTGGCCGGGATTGACACGGCCCTGTATGAGGCCGCGGATATTGACGGCGCCAACAAATGGCAGCAGATCAGACATATCACGATTCCTTCCCTGATCCCCATGATTACCGTGATGCTGCTGCTTTCGGTCGGCAATGTGATGAGATCCGACACCGGTCTGTTTTATCAGGTTACCCGGAATAATGGCGCCCTGTACAGCACGACGCAGGTCATCGATTCCTATGTGCTGAATCAGATTCTGCATTCTTCCAATTTCGGATACACGGCAGCGGCTTCGTTTTTCCAGTCTGTGATCGGCCTGATTCTTATGCTGGTGGCGAACTTTACGGTTCGGAAGATCGAGCCTGAAGGCGCCCTGTTCTGAGGAAGGGAGGAAACGGAAAATGACTGTGAATACTTCCGCCCTGAAACAGCCGGAGAGGAAGATCAGAATAAGCACGGGCCGGAAAAAGATCGGCCCGGGTCAGATTATTCTGCTGTTCTTCGTCTTTCTGTTTACGGTTTTCTGCTTCGCTCCCGTTCTTCTGGTATTCATTTCCGCATTCACGGATGAAATGTGGATCAATCAGAACGGTTTTTCCTTCTTTCCCGGTGAGTGGAGCATGAACGGCATGAATTCCGTGCTCCGGTACGGAAATCAGCTGATTACATCTTACGGCATTACGATCCTGATTACCGTAGTCGGTACCTTTGCGGGCCTGCTGGTGATGAGCATGTATGCCTATTCGATCTGCAGGCCGGGATTCAGGCTTTCCCGTTTTCTGTCCATCTTTCTGCTGATTCCCATGCTGTTCAACGGCGGTCAGCTGGCCGGATATGTGGTGTTTACCAGCTGGTACGGCCTGAAGGACAGTCTGCTGCTGCTGATTCTTCCCCTGATGGTGACCACGATGAATGTCATCATCCTGCGGACCTATATTGCCAACAGCATCCCGGGCGAACTGATGGAAGCCGCGACCATCGACGGCGCGGGAGATTACCGGACCTTCTTCCAGATCACGCTGCCCCTGCTGAAGCCGTCCCTGGCTGCGGTTGGATTCATGATGGCCACCGCCTACTGGAACGACTGGCAGAACGCGCTGATTTACATCACCAGCAATAACAAGAAGCCCTTGCAGCTTCTGCTGATCAATATCCAGAAGAGCATTGAGTTTCTGCTGAACAACAATAACGTGCCGGCTGCCGCGCGGGCGGCGATGGGGAACACCATTCCCCAGTATTCCTCCACCATGGCCACGGTGATCGTCGTAATCGGGCCGATCATGGTGGTGTATCCCTTCTTCCAGAAGTACTTCATCAAGGGCCTGACGGTCGGATCCGTCAAGGGCTGACAGATTCTGGTTTTTCAGGTTTCAGGCGTCTCCCTGCGGGATGCTTAGAAATAATTATTATCAAGGAGGAACCAATCCATGAAGAAACTTGTTTCCCTGATGCTGGCCCTGTGCCTGGTTCTCGGTCTGGCTTCATTCGCGTCTGCCGATGAACCCGTGACCATCAACCTGTACCGCTGCTCCTTCAATGTAGCCACCCCCGATGCAGATCAGGTCAAGAAGGTTGAAACTGCCATCAACGACTACATTGCAGACAAGATCAACGTGAAGATCAACCTGACCGATATCGGCTCCGGCGAGTATACCGAAAAAGCGAACCTGGCGCTGGCGAACAAGGAGATCAACCTGCTGTGGACCGCTTCCTGGGAAAGCACCATCGGCACCAATGATCTGGTTCCGCTGAATGCGGTCTATGACATCACGGATCTGCTGCCCGGCACCGCTCTGTACGGAGCCCTGGCGGAAGGCCAGTGGGAAGCGACCAAGTACAACGGCCGTAACTATTTCATTCCCGTTTACAAGGACAACGTGGAAGGCTATGACGTCATGTTCCGGAAGGACCTGGTGGACAAGTACGGCTGGGACATCACCTCTGTGAAGACCCTGGCTGACCTGGAGCCCATGCTGGAAGATGCCTATGCGGAAGGCCTGAAGTATCCCTTCCTGACCCAGAAGACCGCCATGTTCTATCGCTGGTACATCGGCTCCTTCGATTTCTTCACCGCGGACGCTTCCACCAACTTCTTCGCTGTTTCCCGCGCGACCAACGAAGTGGTTGACACAATTCAGACTCCCGAATATCTCGAGTTCTGCAAGCTGATGGCGGACTGGGCCGAAAAGGGATACATCTCCGAAGATGAAGCCACCAAGGTCACGACCGACACCACCACCCAGAGCAAAGACTGGGCGATTTCCTGGTGGACCGATATCCCCGTGAATGCGGAAGCCAACAGCCGCTACGGTCAGGAAGTTGTCATGCAGCCCATCGCGCCCCGGTTTGCCCACAGCACCTCCGCCCTGGGCAGCTGCTACTGCATCACCAACAACAGCACGGAAGCGGAAGCCAAGGCCTGCATTGACTTCATGGGACTGCTGTATACCGATTCCAAGCTGGCGGATATGTATACCTTCGGTATTGAAGGCGAAGATTTCGAGTACACCCAGACCGCTGAGCAGACCATCAAGCATGTGACGCAGCACAGCGACAAATACAACCACAGCATGTGGGAATCCGCCAACGCCACCATCGTGACGCCTCTGGACAACGAGCCCGACGACAAGGCTTCCCTGTACGACGCGTTTAACGGCGGTGCCGAGACGTCCTGCGCGGCCGGCTTCCGGTTCGACAAGACCCCCGTCAACGCTGCGTATACTGCCTGCCAGGGTCTGTTCGAGCAGTTTGGCTTCCAGCTGGAGAACGGCGGAATTCCTTCTGCCGATGTCGAAGCCAAGATCGCTGAATATCAGGAAGCTCTGGACAACGCCGAATATCAGAAAGTGCTGAAAGAGTTCCAGGATCAGTACAATGCCTGGAAAGCCCAGTAAGCATTCAGTCAGCTTCTGAGCCGGGGAGGGAGAAATCCCTCCCCCTTTTTTTGACGGAAAAAAGCCGTCCGCATTGGAACGTCAGGAGGAATCCGCCGGTAAAGCCCGAAGAAGAGGGTATTCGTTACTGTTCATGGATCGGGCAGGCAGCCTGTAGCGGCAATTGCCACCGCGGACGCTCTCGCTTCCGTTCAAACGCAGCGGTTCT
>CACZQT010000434.1 GCA_902783295.1 uncultured Lachnospiraceae bacterium | reverse complement strand
TCTGCGACATCGGGAAACGGGTGCCCCGGGTTTACCTGGGAGCAACGTGAAGTCAAGAAAAACAGATTGCAAACAGAGTTTAATTGCTGTATAATATTTTGGATTTTTGGCTTTACGCCACTATAAAGAAAACGGGAGTGAAGAAGAATGAGTCCCAAGACTCTCAAGTACATTTTAAAGCGTATCGCGCTGGCCATCCTGACAGTATGGGTAGTCATCACGGTCACCTTTTTTGTCATGCACGCTGTTCCGGGCGGTCCTTTCCTGGGAGAAAAGGCCATTTCACAGGCAGCACAGGCAGCTCTGGAAGCCAAATACGGTCTGGATAAGCCGCTCATGGAGCAGTACTTTACCTACCTGAAAGACGTTGTCACAAAATTCGATTTCGGCCCGTCCTTAAAACAGCGCGGCAGAATGGTTCTGGACATTATCTATGACGGAATGAAAACCTCAGTGAAACTGGGTGTGATCGCCGCCTGTCTGGCTGCAGTGACAGGCATCGTCCTCGGCGCGGTAGCAGCCCTGAACAGGAACAGGCTCATTGACAAGGTGATCATGGTGCTGACGACAGCCTTTGTATCCATGCCGTCGTTCATTATCGGCTCCCTGCTGCTGACGCTGTTTGCTGTTCAGCTGGCGCTGCTGCCGGCGAACGGCGCCACTTCCGGCGGCCTGATTCTGCCGATTATCACTCTCGCTCTGTATCCCATGGCATATATAACACGTCTTACCCGGTCCTCTATGCTGGATGTCCTGGGGCAGGACTATATCCGCACCGCGAAAGCGAAAGGCGTATCCGGTTTTAAGGTGATTTTCGGCCATGCGCTGAAGAATTCCCTGATTCCGGTCATCACTTATTTCGGACCCATGCTGGCTTACATCGTAACAGGCTCGCTGGTTGTGGAGCAGATCTTTGCGGTTCCCGGCATCGGGCGCGCTTTCGTGAGCAGCATCACCAACCGTGACTATCCCATGGTGATGGGAACCACCATTGTACTGGCCATCCTGATTGTTGTTATGAACCTGGTCAGCGATATCCTGTACAAGGTCGTGGATCCGCGCATTAATCTGGAGTAGGAAAGGGGGAAAAGTATCGTGGACAAGAAATTTACCATGCATCTGGACGTGGATGCTTTTATCCCCGCTACTGACAAGGAAAAGGAATACATGGTGCAGATGCGCCCCTCCTCGACCTTCTTCCAGGACGGTATCCGCCGCCTGAAGAAAAACAAGGTAGCTTCCGCCAGTTTTATCATCATTGTGCTGATTACCCTGGTTTCCATTTTTCTTCCGCTGTTCTGGCCGTATTCTTACGATAAGATGCTGGGCGTGAACCCCGGAAGACCGGTGGACGCTTCTTACAATAATCTGGCACCGTTTACCTACGGCAAAACGGAACTGAAGAAGATTGACGCCGGCGAAAAAGTGTTCCCTCATGTATTCGGAACGGATTCATCCGGCCGGGATTACTTTATCCGTGTGGTTTACGGCACAAGGATCTCTCTGGCCGTCGGCTTTTTTGCCAGTATCATCGTGCTGATTATCGGTATGACAGTCGGTTCCATCGCCGGTTACTGCGGCGGCAAGGTGGACCTGATTATCATGCGTATCGTAGATATCATATATTCCCTGCCGGATATGCTTCTGGTAATCCTTCTGGCCAGTGTATTGAAGCTCACTCTGGCGCCGGTGCTCGAAGGAACCATTCTGGAGAGAATCGGTACCAACATCATCAGCCTGTTTATCGTATTCGGTATTCTGTACTGGGTTTCCATGTCCCGTCTGATCCGCGGACAGATTCTTTCGCTCAGAGAGCAGGAATACGTCCTGGCTTCTCAGGCGGCCGGTGCAAAGGGCAGCTGGATTATCCGGAAGCATCTGCTTCCCAACTGCATCAGCGTGGTTATCATTTCCACAGCGCTTCAGATCCCCAACGCGATTTTCACGGAAAGCTTTCTTTCCTTCCTGGGTCTTGGTGTTAACGCACCGATGCCTTCATTGGGATCTCTTGCCTCTGATGCCCTGAACGGCCTGTCCACCTATCCCCACCGGATGGTAATTCCTGCTGTTGTAATTTCCCTGATCGTTCTTTCCCTGAACCTGTTCGGGGATGGACTGCGGGATGCATTTGATCCCAAGCTGAGAAGCTGAGAAAGGAGAGGAAGACATGGCTTTGTTGGAAGTAAAAGACCTGCGTACCTCCTTTTTCACTCCGGCGGGTGAAGTGCGGGCGGTCAACGGGATTTCCTTTACACTGGACCGGGGCAGAGTCCTCGGCATTGTCGGTGAGAGCGGTTCCGGAAAATCCGTAACAGCCTACTCCATTATGCAGATCCTGGCAAATACAGGAAAGATTGTGGGAGGCTCCATCAAACTGGACGGTCAGGAACTGGTAGGAGCCGGTGAGAAGGTTATGAAAACGGTCCGGGGAAATAAGGTATCCATCATTTTCCAGGATCCCATGACCTCACTGAATCCGACGTATACCATCGGACATCAGCTGATGGAAGCGATCACGCTGCATACTTCACGGAACAAGAAACAGGCCTGGGACAGAGCGGTTGAAATGCTGCGCCTGGTCAATGTGAATGAACCGGAAAAGCGTATGAAGCAGTATCCTTTCGAGTTTTCCGGCGGCATGCGGCAGCGTGTCATGATCGCCATGGCGCTGGCCTGTGAGCCGGATATCCTGATTGCGGATGAACCCACGACAGCTCTGGATGTAACCATTCAGGCACAGATTCTGGATCTGATGAAATCCCTGCAGGAGGAACTGGGCATGGCGATCATCATGATCACCCATGACCTTGGCGTGGTAGCACAGCTTTGCGATGAAGTGATTGTTATGTACGCCGGTTCGATCTGCGAACAGGGAACAGCGGAAGAGATTTTCTATAATCCGAAACATGAATATACCAAGGGACTGATGCGTTCCATTCCTACGGCGGATACAGCGGGGACGAGACTGCAGCCGATTTCCGGCACGCCTATCGACCTGCTGAACATGCCGGTTGGGTGTCCTTTCGCACCCCGCTGCGACAACGCCATGAAGATCTGCCTGCGGGAACGCTGCCAGAGCATGCTGATCAACCAGGATCATGCGGCAGGCTGCTGGATGAATGTAAAAACCGGGGTGGAAGATGGCAGCATTGAGCTGGAAACCTCCGGGAAAGGCGGTGAAGCCAATGTCTGATCTGAAAACAGCCGGAACAGAAAATCTGGTGGATATCCGCCACCTGAAACAGTATTTCAGCATCAACATGGGCCTGTTTTCTTCCAAGCCGCTGAAGGCGGTGGATGATGTTTCGTTCAGCATCCGCAAAGGAGAAACCCTGGGCCTGGTAGGAGAATCCGGCTGCGGAAAAACTACAGTCGGACGTACAATTCTTCATCTGTATAAACCGACGGATGGGGAAATCTGGTTCGAGGGAAGGCAGATTCAGTCCAAAGCGGATATCCAGGAACTCCGGAAGAAAGCCACCATGGTTTTCCAGGATCCTTATTCTTCCCTGAATCCACGTATGACGGTTTCGGATATTATCGGTGAGCCGCTCGATATCCATAAAAGATATGCGAATAAAAAGGAACGTGAAGAGAAAATCCTGGAGCTCATGGACCGCGTCGGTCTGAACAGTGAGCATGCTTCCCGTTATGCGCATGAATTCTCCGGCGGACAGCGCCAGAGAATCGGCATTGCCCGGGCTCTGGCTTTAGGTCCGGAATTTATCGTCTGCGATGAGCCGGTATCTGCTCTGGACGTATCCATCCAGGCGCAGGTCATCAACATGTTCGATGAACTGCAGGAACAGATGGGACTGACGTATCTTTTTATTGCACATGATATTCTGGTAGTCCGCCATATCAGCGACCGGATCGCGGTCATGTATCTGGGCCGTCTGGTGGAACTGGCGGATGCGAAGGAGATTTATGAACATCCTCTGCATCCCTACACGAAGTCTCTGATGTCCGCAGTACCCCAGCCGGATCCGAAAGTGGCCCGTGCCAACAAGAGGATTGTGCTTACAGGCGATATCCCGAGCCCTCTGAACGCGCCGTCCGGCTGTCCTTTCCGGACACGCTGCCCTCACGCCGCGGCAAGCTGTGCAGAAGCCATGCCGGAACTGAAGGAAATGTCCTCCGGCCACTTTGCTGCCTGCCACAGGATTGGGGAACTGGACTAACGTGCACCTTACAAGATCAAACCTGCCTCCGGAAAACCGGAAAGGCGTTTGAAAAATAAATATTGGGAGGAGCAGTCATGAAGAAGACTCTCGCAATGATTCTTGCAGTTGCCATGGCATTTGCTATGGTCTCCCCGGCAGTCGCTGCGGAAGCAGAGGCCAGCTCTATTGCTGTCTGCATCGCTTCTGAACCCGACACCCTGGATCCCGCCCTCAACTCCGCTGTTGACGGTGCTACCCTGGTAAGCCATCTGTTCTCCGGTCTGGCCAAGTGGGCTCAGGACGAAAACGGTGCTCTGGTGATCGTGGCGGATGCCGCTCAGGAACTGGTGGAAGGTGTCGAGAATGAAGACGGCACTGTCACCTATACCTACACCCTGCGTGACGGCCTGAAGTGGTCCGACGGCCAGGATGTCACCGCTGCGGATTTCGCTTTCGCATGGAAGCGTGCGGCCTCTGACGAACTGGGTGCTGACTATGGCTACATGTTCGAAGTAGTAGACGGCTACGGCGCTGAGCTGAATGTCGAAGCTCTCGACGAGAAGACCCTGCAGGTTACTCTGGCCAACTACGTTTCCTACTGGAACGAGCTGCTGGCTTTCCCGACCTACTTCCCGGTACGTGAAGATGTCGTTGCCGACGAAGGCTGGGCCACCGATCCCGCTACCTATGTTTCCAACGGTGCCTACACCATGACCGGCTGGGAGCACAACAGTGTGATCACCCTGGAAAAGAACCCCAACTATGTGGACGCCGATGAAGTCCTGATGGACAAGATCGAGTTCTTCCTGTCTGATGATGCCAACAACATGGTTGCCAACTTCAAGAACGGCACCTGGCAGCTGATCGACGATGTTCCCACCAACGAAATGGCTACCCTGCAGGCCGAATATCCGGATGAATACAAGGTTGCCGGCCAGATTGGTACCTACTATGTATGCTGGAACATCAACGAAGACATCCTGCCTGAAGGCTGCGAACTGGAAGGCGTAGACGCTGAAAACGCCCGCGCGGAAATCCGCAACGCCATCAGCCTGCTGTTTGACCGCAACTATATCGTAGAAGAAATCGGCCAGGCCGGCCAGGTTCCCGCCTCCTCTTTCGTGGCTATGGGTATGACCAATCCGGATGGCACTCAGTTCTACGAGACCGCCGGCCCCAGCGATGAATTCTCCGGTTACTACAATGTAGACGCAGACGCCTACATCGACAACTTTGATGCTGCTATCGAAGTTCTGAAGAAGTACTATGATTATGACGAAGCTACCGGTCAGTTCTCCGGTTTCCCGAGCATGACCTATCTGTACAACACTTCCGAAGGCCACAAGGCAATCGGCGAATATCTGCAGAGCGCTCTGGCCGGCATCGGCATCACCATGAATCTGGAGAACCAGGAATGGGCTACCTTCCTGAACACCCGTAAGAATGGTGACTACTCCATCGCCCGTAACGGCTGGCTGGCTGACTACAACGATCCGATCTGCTTCCTGGATATGTGGACCACCGCTTCCGGCAACAACGACGTTCAGTTCGGCAAGGGTGCCCATGCTGACGTAGCTGCCTACAGCCTGGATCTGACTGACCTTGGCGTAGACGTGAAGGTGGAGAATGGTACCTGGGCAGACACCTATGATGTCCTGATCAAGACCATCAAGGGCTGCAAGGATAATGAAGTTCGCTATGAGCTGATGCATCGCGCAGAAGATCTGCTGATGTCCACCGGCTGCATCTGCCCTCTGTATT